>NZ_CAXUCH010000003.1:0-14079 GCF_964249325.1 uncultured Mycobacterium sp.
CCCCCCGCCCGGCCCCACGACTGTCAGCCCCGAGACGACGAACCCGCGCCGGGCCATCGCGCGCACCGCGCCGTCCAGCGGCACCTCCAGCGCGGGCGTGCCGACCACCAGGACCACCAGCGCGCCGATGAACCAGCCCACCGCCAACCCCAGCAACGAGCGCGCCGGCACGATCGCGCTGACCACCAGATGGATCGGCACGAACGCCAGCAGCAGCGTCCACCACCAGTGTCGCCACCGCGCCGGCAGCCAGGGCCCCGACACGGTGAGCACCGCCGCGAGCATCGCGATCCACCGCGGGTCGTCGAGGAATTGCGATGGCAGCGTGGACAGCCGCTCCGAGAAGTCGAAGTGCCAGCCCGGCGCGGCGATGCGCCTACCGCTGATCGACAACGCGGCGATGGCGATACCCCCGGCGGCCGCGTAGGCGCCAAGCAGTTTCCATTCCCGGGCGACGATCAGTCCGATCAGGATCACGAACGGCAACGCCACGATCGTGAGGCCGTACAGCAGGTACACCAAATCCGATTGGGTGGGGGAGAGCACGCCCACGATCTGCGAGATGGATTTCTCCAGCTGGACCCACCGCGGGCGGGTGATCAGCGAGCTCGCGATCACGACCGCGACGAACACCCCCGCCAGCACAAGCCGCAGGATGTCGTTGGTCCGTCGGGTCAGTGGTTGCAGCAAGTCGCCGGATACGGTGATGTCGCGCCCGTCAACTCGCATGGTCTCACGATCCTTGGAATCGGCTGCTATGTCAGCGGATTCCCGAGAACTACTGGCCGTCCGGGTAGGTAGCCGCGGTGATCTGCAGGATCTCGTCGCGATCGGCCGCCAGGATGAACCCGGATTGGATGGCCGTGTCAAGTGCTGTCGTGAAGCGCTGCAGATAGTCGGTGACGCCGCCGGGGTAGAGCCGGCGCAGGGTGGCGGCATCGAAGAGTTCGCCCGAGCCGAAGAGATCGGACATCGCGCTTTCTTTGGTGCCGAAACCGGTTGTGCGCGCGACGGGTACGTCGACCCACGGGGTGCGGACGCCACCCTGCGCGAGCCCATTCGAATCCAGGATCGGCTTCGGTGGGTCGGTTTCGGTTAACGCAATGCGGGGGGCTTTCGGCGGCGGCTCGCCGGTGCGGACCCACTCGCACAGTCGGGCCAGCGCGGCCTGCACGACGTAGTGGTGCTGCGGGGCGAAGTTGATCGCGTGCGCCAGCTGCTGACCCATCAGCGTGCGGGTGGGCGCGTAAGCCGCCACGATTTCTTCCAGTGGCGTGAAACCGGTGTCGATCGGCGCCACTTGGATCGTGTAGTTGTCGGCATGAGCGGTGCCGGGGATCTCCCAGGTTCGCAGGCGTTCGGTGTCGGGCTGCCTGGCCAGGTAGTAGCCCGTCTCTGGGCCGCCGACAAGGTCGGTTTCGGTGATGACTGTGATCAGCGGAACGCGCAGGTCGGGGCGGAAGGCGACCGCGTGCGGCATGCGGGGCTGCGCGGCGTCGAAAATCGAGGTGCCGTCCAGCGGTGCGGCGGGCGCGAATCGGGAATGGATCAAAAAGCCGTCGTAAGCCTTGGCGAGCGGGTCGACGGCGTTGACGTAGGTGGTGAGGAAGAACGCTGACTGCGACTCTCCCAGTGCCACAACATGTTCGGGAGTCAGCGTGCGCAGCACGTCATTGTGTCGACGGATCAGAGCGGCGATTTGCGAGAAGATGTCGTAGGAGAACGCGTCGCCTGGGTGGTGCAGCGGCGCATACCGTTTGGGGTCTTGTGTTTTGAGGGACATGTCGAAGCCGCCTCGGCTCACACCGCCCTCGACGCCCACCTGCTGGGCCGAGACGGCGACGTAGGCGTAGCCTGCGCGAACGATTTCGCGATGGGCCATGAACCACACCGCTGGAGCGTCGATGCCGCCGCTGACGTTGAGCCACTCGACGAGTACTGTGCCGTTGAACGTCGCCGGATCGGCGGGAGTGAGCACCACGATCCGCGTGGTGTAATCCGCTGTCGCCGAGGGCGTTACGCTCCAGCATCCGTCAGGCCCTAATTCCGCTGCGGGGCGATACGACGATGCGGTGCCGGAAACGAAGAACTCCTCGGCGACATAACCCAGCTCGGCAATGTCGAAGCGGCCCAACAGCAGGTTGGGTTTTCCCGGTACCGGTGTGACGACCGTCATCGCGCCGGTGTCCTAGCGGCGCCGCTGGCGCACTTTGTAGGTCGAGGGCCACGAGAGCCGGGACTCGTCGCCGGTCAGCGGCTCTCCCTTAGCGCCGACCTTGACCTCGTAGGCCTCCTGACCGGGACCGACTTCGCGGTTGGCGTGTTCTTGGGCCAGGTAGTACAGCTCGTCGATGGTGGCTTCGCTGTAGGCGACGACGTCGGCTGCCCCGGCGGTCATCCTGTCGAGCAGAATCCGCGACGTGAGTACGGCCAGCCCCAGCAGCGCAAACGGGATCAGCCAGTAGCCGAGGAACGACAGCGGTGTCTTGCGCTCGAGAATCGATGCGTCGGCATCCACGATCGGCGGGATTGACGACGACACCGTCATGGCGGCGAACACGGCGACCCAGAACCAGGTCAGCAGCGTGGTGACCCGGGCGAACAAGTCGGTGTTGGCCAGCCCGGCGGGCAGGTCGGCCCCGGCGAATTCCCGCATGAACGGCTTGGCGATCACCACACTGCTCAGCGCCACCAGGAAGATCCCTGCATTGCTCAACGGCAGGATCCACCGCTCCAAGAACTCTTGGCCCAGCGCATACGTCAGAACCGTCAGCACCAAAAACGTTGCCACTGCACCGATTTGGAGTACGCCGCGCCTGATCAGCAGCGCGGCGACGGCGATCGCCAGCGCAGCCAGCACGGCAACGATGAAAGGAATGTTGCCGACAAGCACCCAATAGACGACCCACGGGACGAACCCAAACAGAATGCCCACGATCGGTCAGTGTATGTAGTGCAGTCCGCGCCGCCGCGGCGAACTGGGCTATCGACGACGGCGCGCCGGGGTTGTCGCGGCCGCGGTTGCATATCAGCCGCACCACCCACCGCAGAGATCAACCTGTGGGTGAAGTTAAACCCGTGAGGCAACATCAGTCACTGGCTCAGGGATTAATGCCTCTGCCAACTTGATGTCGCATGTGCTATCACCCAACGGGCATGATCAACGCGCATGGCGCCAAGCGCCGCAACCGCGACTCCAAGCCCGTCGAGGACGTCGCTTCGCCGCATCGCCAGACGGTGATGAGACAATTCCATACATGAGCGACGTCGCGACGCGAACCGCCGAGGCCGTCGAGGCGCTGCGGCGTCACGGCGCCGCGTTCGCCTACCTGCACGGCAGTCGAGCGAATAACACGGCGCGGCAAACCTCCGACATCGACATCGCCGCATATTTCGGGGGACACCAGCCACCGCAGGCATTCGAGGTTCTGCTGCCCGCCGGCGTCGACCTGCTCGTCCTAGACAACGCTCCACTGGAACTTGCGGGCAGAGTTGCGTTGCACGGCACGCTGCTATTCGAAAAAGACCCGTCCACCCGGGTGGCTTGGGAAGCGACGACGCGCAAGATCTACCTCGACGAACTGCCACGAATCACTCGGGCCCACAAGGAGTTTGCCGAAGCGGTGCGCCGTGGTCGATGAGGCGCGAGTCCTCCGGCTGCTGCGCGGTATTACCGACGACTTGGCCATTCTGCGTCGCGAATCCGCGGCGGGGCAGGCCCGCAGGGTCGACCCGATATGGCTGCGCGGCGTCCCTGAGCGACTTGGAGGCTTTCGTCGAACGAGTGGCCGCATTCATCACCCAGCCAGCCGAGCGCCAGTAGCGACGCGTGGCCGACTGATGCAGACTCAGCCGACGACTCGGCGCACCGGGCTGAGCTGTCTCGTATCGTCGGTGTGTGCTGATCGGCTTGCTGTTCGCTTTGGGCTGCTCGGTGTGTTACGGCACGGCGACGGTGTTGCAAGCCGTGGCGACGCGCTCGGTGGAAGCCGGGAGCGGCTCGGGTGTCGACGCAGCGCTGCTGTTGCGCGCCGTGCGGCAGTGGCGCTATGTCGCGGGCTTCTGCCTCGACGCACTTGGTTTTGTGTTCCAAGTAGTGGCGCTGCGCTTGGTGCCGATTTACGTCGTGGCCGCCGCGTTGGCCGCCTCGCTGGCAGTCACCGCGATCGTGGCCGCATGGATGCTGGCCGCGCGGCTGTCGTCCGTCGAGTGGACGGCGGTGGCCGTGGTGTGTGTGGGCCTCGCCATGCTCGGGCTGGCTGCCGGACCGGAGGGTTCCGGGCACGGCCCGGCTGGCCTCGAGTGGGCATTGTTGGGCGTGGTCGCCGCGGTGTTCGTCGCGGGCGCAGCCGCAGGCCGATTGGGCGACCGGACACGCGCACTGGCCCTGGGGCTCGGCGCCGGCAGCGGCTTCGGTGTCGTCGAGATCGGCGTGCGCCTGACCGATCCGATCGATCCCACCAAAGCCAGCTTCTACACCAACCCGGCCGTCTACGCGGTGATCGCAGGCGGGGCCGCAGGGTTTCTGTTGCTGACATCCGCCTTGAGCCGCGGATCGGTGACCACGGCCGTCGCGGGGATGGTCATCGGTGAGACGGTCCCGCCGGCGCTGGTCGGAGTGGCATGGCTGGGTGACCGCACCCGCGAGGGCCTGGGCTGGATGGTTGTCGTGGGATTCGCCATAGCAGTCGCCGGGGCACTGGTACTGGCCCGATTCGGGGAAGCGCCTGAGTCCGAAGCCGCGACGATTACGTCATCGGCAACCTGACGTTCGACCAGGGCGCGACGGCTCGGGCCTCCGCCTATCTCGAAACGCCCGCCGAACGTGGCGGCCATGCAGTAAGAGACAGCTATGCCGTTAGGGAGGGCCGTCACCGCGCTGGTCGCGGTGGTGGTCGGCATGACGTGCGCGCCGCCGGTCGCGGCCCACGCCCAGGAGCCCGCGTTCGTGACGAACCCCGCCGGGCACGTCGACACGCTCATCGGCACCGGGTCGAGCGAGACGGTTGGGGAGGTCAACAACTTCCCCGGCGCCTCGCTGCCGTTCGGCATGGTGCAGTACTCGCCGGACACCACCGACACCTACGCCGGCTACGACCACGACAACGAGCAATCCACCGGGTTTTCCATGACCCATGCCTCGGTGGGCTGTAACGCGTTCGGCGATATCCCGATGCTGCCGACCACCACTGCGATCGGCGAGCACCCCTGGTGGGCCTGGGAGAGGATCGCCCACGACGCCAGCGAAGTCGGTGTGCCGGGCTACTACACGGTGCGGTTCCCCGATACCGGGGTGAGCGCGGAGCTGACCGCCACTACCCGCACCGGCGTGGGCCGGTTCACCTATCCGCACGACGGTCGGCCCGCGCTGTTGCATGTGCGCACCGGCGGGTCGCTGGCGGGCAACTTTGCGGCGAGCATCCGGATCGGCGAGGACAACACCACGATCACCGGATCGGCGACCACGGGCGACTTCTGCGGCAAGAACAACAGCTACACGGTGTATTTTGCGATGAAGTTCAGCCGGCCGTTTATCTCCTACGGCACCTTCGACGGCGACTCGGTGTTTGCCGGGGCGCGCAGCGCAGATTCGCGGTGGAGCGGGGGATGGGTGGAGTTTACGCACGGTTCGGTGCTCGAGGTGCGCACCGCGCTGTCCTACGTGAGCGTTGACGGGGGGTGGGCCAATCTGGCCGCCGAGGGCGGTGGGAGCTTCGACGACGTGCGCGCGGCCGCATCGAGCGCGTGGAACGCCGCGCTGTCGCGGATCGCGGTGGCGGGCAGCAATAGCGACGACGTGAAGACGTTCTACACCGCGCTGTACCATTCGTTGTTGCATCCCAACACGTTTGACGATGCGGATGGCCGCTACCTCGGGTTCGACGGTGTGGTGCACACGGTGGCGCGCGGGCATACCCAGTACGCGAACTTCTCCGATTGGGATACCTACCGCTGCCTGGCGGCGTTGCAGGCGCTGCTGTTTCCGGCGCGGGCCAGCGATATGGCGCAGTCGCTGGTGAATGATGCTCGGCAGAGCGGGTCGTTACCGCGTTGTGCGCTGGCTAATGCGGCGACCGTGGAGATGACAGTGGACAGTGTGGTGCCGCTGATCGTCAGCTTTTACTCGTTCGTGGCAAAGGACTTTGACGTCAAAACGGCGCTGTATTACATGCTGAAGGCGGCGATTGACGGTGGTGCGGCGCGAGGCGATTACGTGGAGCGGCCGGGGATTGCGACGTACCTGGAGCACCGCTACGCGCCGCAGACCGAGGAGTTTCGCGGTGATCATGGGCTCGACGGGGCCTCGATCACGCTGGAGTGGTCGGTCGACGACTTCGCCATCTCCCGGTTCGCCGGCGCGCTGGGCGAGTCCGTGATCGCCGGCGAATTTCAGAACAGGGCGCAGTACTGGCATAACTTGTTCAATCCGTTGACCGGTTACATCACGCCGCGCACCGCCGACGGTGTTTTCCTTCCGTGGCCGGGATCGTCTGGGCCCACTTCGGATTTGGGTCAGGACGGATTCGAGGAGGGCAACGCCGCGCAGTACACCTGGATGGTGCCGCAGAACATCGCCGGGTTAGTGACTGCGCTCGGCGGTCGGGAGGCGGTGGCCGAGCGGCTGGACCGCTTCACGACCGAACTCAACGCGGGCCCCGATGACCCGTATATGTGGATCGGTAACGAGCCGAGCTTTGCGGTGCCGTGGCTGTACAACTACGTCGGTCAGCCGTGGAAGACGCAGGAGACCGTCGACCGGGTTCGGAGCGAGCTGTTCGGGCCCAGACCCGACGGCGAGCCGGGCAACGACGACCTGGGCGCGATGTCGAGCTGGTATGTCTGGGCGGCGCTGGGCCTGTATCCGATCACCCCGGGAACCGGGATTCTCACGGTGAATACGCCGCTGTTCGATCGTGCCGAGATCGCGCTTGGCGCAGGGAAATTCATTCGGATATCGGCGCCGGGCGCGTCGAGCGGCTTGAAGTACATCAACGGTTTGAGTATCGATGGTCGGCCGAGGGATCATACGTTTCTGCCGGAGTCGATCATCCGCACCGGCGGTGATGTCGCGTTCTCGCTCTCAGCGACTCCCAACACCGTCTGGGGCACCGCCGAATCTTCCGCGCCGCCGTCGTTCGGTGCAGGCAGTTCGGGCCGGGACCGTTAGCTTCACGTTTCGCCGTGATAACGCCAGGAACCGCGCTGACCGACTAGACCCGACCGGCGTCATACACAGTAGAATCGCTGTATGACAATGATCAGCTTCCGGGTTGACGACGCGGACGCAGCAGAGGTCGAGGAGTGGGCGCGGCGGCTCCACATCGACCGATCTGAGCTGCTTCGCAATGCGCTGCGGCGCCACTTGGCTGAGCTTGCGGCCGAGCAGGACATGCGCGCGTACGGCGAAAAGCCCGTGACGGAGGAGGAAAAGGCGTTCGCGGAGATCGCTGATTGGGGCCCCGCGGAGGACTGGGCTGACTGGGCCGATGCGGCGCGGTGAACTCTGGTTCGCTGCCACCCCAGGTGGTGACCGCCCAGTTCTGGTGCTCACCAGGGATCCCGTGGCAGACCGGATCGGCGCGGTCGTCGTCGCGGCCCTAACCCGGACCCGCAGAGGTTTGGTGTCGGAGCTGGAACTGACCGCTGCCGAGGACGGGGTGCCGAGCGACTGCGTCGTCAACTTCGACAACATTCACACGTTGCCGCGCAATGCGTTCCGTCGCAGGATCACGCGCTTGTCTGCGGCGCGTCTCTACCAAGCGTGCCGCATACTGCGGGCAAGCACCGGATGCTGAGCGTACGGGCTCTCGACTCTGCTTCTAAATCGCAAACGCCTCAGCGCGACTGTGGAAGCTGAAGTCTCAGCAGTGCAAGGACCGTTGCGGTGAGGAATCAACTCATCAGCATGTACACAACTATGTCGCGCACGATATATTTGTGTATATGGAGTTGACGACCCGCGAAACGGCGGAGCGCTTGAGTGTGCATCCGTCGCGAGTACGCGCGCTGATCCAGGCTGGCGCGCTGCGCGCCCGTCGGGTAGGTAGTCAGTGGCTTATCGATGTCGACAGCCTGGACCGCCATGCTGCCTTGATCGCCGGACGTGCCACAGGGCGGTCAATGTCACCGCGGATCGCTTGGGCGACAGCAGCTCTCGCCGACGGCAGAGCGGATGGGCTACTCGCCTCCGAACGCTACCGTCTGCGCCGACGCCTCGCGGCCACCAATCTCAGCGTCGAGACGGTACAGCGGTGGCTATCGCGTCGGGCCGACGACGTCAGCTGCTATCGCGTCGGTGAACGTGACATCTCGGCCGTGCTCCGGCAAAAGGGCGTGGTGGCGACCGGCGTGAGTGCGACATCGGATTACGGCCTGGGATTGGGCACCGGAGGCTCCGGGGACGCCTACGTCAGCAGCGACGTACGGGACCGGTTAGTGCGGGACTATTCGCTAATTCCCAGTGCCCGAGGGAACCTCACGCTGCGCGTGGTTGACCAAGGGTGGCATCTGGCGACCGCGACATCTGTTGACCACCACTTGGTGGCGCCCCGGTTGATCGTTGGAGTCGATCTTGCCGAGGACCCCGACGCACGCACCTGCAGCGCGGGGCGGAAACTGATCACCGCTGCGCTGGACGGCCTGGGGCAGTGACACATGGCGGCTGGCATGCAGCGGGGTAATGCTGAAATCTTGTCCGCGATCGCGGCGATCACCGGAGAGTCCGATGCCAGCGTCGACGCATCGTTTCGCGCCGCCAAGCAGGCACACTCCGACACGCACCGTGCCTCATTACAAGAGGTACAGCGGCTCGTCGGCCGTATCCGCACACGCCTTGGAATGGCGCCGGCGGTACGCCGCGATGAACTGGTGAACCACCTGTCCGCGCTGGACTCGCTGAGTGCGGGAGGCGAGCTCGACATCAGTCGAAGTGATTTGCGCGCTTGGGATTTCCTGCTGCGCAGCATGTCCGCGAGGATACCGATGGTCAGCAGGGAGCCGGTTCGGCTGCCACTTATGCCAGTACACCAATCGGGGCTGTGGACAACCCTTGTTGATCTCGACGCCAATGAGTCGTTGCCGTGGGTGCTCGTGGGTGGGCAGATGGTGACTCTGCATCTCCTCGAGAACGACGTGACCGCTTACCGCCCCACCGACGACGGCGACGTGGTAGTCGGGGTCTGGACACGCCGCAATGCATTGACCACAACGGCGCAGTTCTTGCGAGATCGCGGCTTCACGGAACTCCAGACCAGCGACGGCTACGGGTACCGCTACACGCGCGACAAAACGGTGATCGACGTGATGATTCCCGAGGGACTCGATCGTCAGCGGTCTTACCCGAAAACCACCACTGGACGCCCTGGATTGTCGGCTCCGGGAGGTAACCAAGCGCTTGCACGCGCAGAACGTGTCCCGATTACGGTGGGCGATGTCAGTGGATACGTCGTCGCCCAACATTGTTGGGCGCCATCGTCGCCAAGGCGCACGCATGGGTAATCGATAGTCGCAACCGCGAGCGGCATGCGCAAGACCTGGTTGCGCTGGCCGGTATCGCGCTGAACGATCCCCGCGCGGTGATCGAGCAGGCGAGTCGTGATGACCGGAAAGTGCTGCGCAAGGCGATGCGAACCTTGCCGCCCGAGCACCGTGTGTTCCGGACGGCCGACGATCCGGCCGCCGCGCATGCATTGCTCACGCGACTCTGTGAGGGGCCGTAGGGGCCGTAGTGAACGGCGCCTGGAAACTGAACCGACTTGTCGGTCCAGTGCGCTAACCTGGATTCGCTTCACGAGATGCGGTCCTGGTGCTGGAAAATATCCGCCAGCAAGTGGCGCCCCGCTGGGCCGCGCTGGTCTCGGAGGCCCGAGCTCATCCCAGTAGTGACCTCGCCTCTCACCTCGACGGCTCCGGCCGCGGCCTGGAGGATGTGCTGCGCTCTGGCAGGTCGTGGACCACTTGTGCCTCGACGCCGGCAAGCTCGCCGCCGAACGGGGCGCGCGGGAACGCGAGCTAGTCAAGCGGGTTCGCGCGCTCGCTCATGTCGACGACCGGCTGCGCCACGCCGGCTACCGCGCAATCTTGAATGGTCACGTGCTGACTGGGAACTTAGGCGAACAGCGGCTGGCCGCAATGCTGTTTTTCTCGCTGTCTCCCGACGGCGGTGGCTTCGACAGAGTGACAGCGGGACTCGCTGCGCTGAAGGACGAGGTCGTGGTAGAAGAGATGCGCCAGGTTATCGACATCGCGTTCGATGCGGCGCACCGCAGCACCTATTCGCTGGGCGACTACATCCCAGCGCTCAGTGATGTTCCGCTGGCTGTGCATGCCAGCTACTTACGCGAGGAAATCCTGGCCGCGCACGGGTTCGCGTCGCTGCGCCGCACCCCGAGCACCATGCGGGATGGTGTCGCGTGGTGCGAATCGGTCAACGTCGAAGCCTTTTTGATTACTTTGAAGAAGACCGAAACCGACTACTCACCAACCACGATGTACCGTGACTTCGCGATCAGCCCGGAGCTTTTCCACTGGGAATCGCAGTCGACGACGTCGTCGGCATCCCTGACCGGACAGCGCTACGTCCATCACCGACACCGGGGCTCACACATCCTGCTGTTCGTCCGTGAAGCCAAGACGAATGCGCTTGGCCCGGCACCGCATGTCTTTCTCGGCCCCGCCGACTACGTGTCACACGAAGGTGATCGCCCGATGGCGACCACCTGGTGGCTGCGCCGGTCGATGCCGACAGAAGTGTTTATGGCGTCGCGCGACGCCGTGGCGTGAACATTGGGACCCTGGATGCCGCTGTTCATCCGGCGCTGACGTACCGTCGGGCGCGCTTCCGATGCCTAGCTCTCCTCGGCTGAAGTTTCGTTAATTGTCAGGCGCTCACTCAGAAACTTGGAGACGGAAGGGCTGGCAATTACGCACTTTTCACCATGTGGGCTTGTCCGATTCCACCTGTGTTTCGCATATTCCACAGCGACGGTGTGTTGACAGTCGATGCCGATAAGCATGTGTCGCGTAGAAACGAGCCGTCCATGTTGGCGTGCCTCGCTGCGGGTTGGCGGACGAAACGCTGCGCAAGCGGGGCAGAGCCAGAGATCGGTGTACGGTGCACGAACACACCGTTTACAGATTGGTACGGTGCAACAGTCGCACGAGACCAAACGATCTATGCAAACTGCGCACGTCCTGCCGCCGCAGTATGGGCATGTCCCACCGTCAGGGCCAAAGTGGCCCTCTCGGTCGATGACACCTTCGTCAAGTCGATGCCCTGTGGTGCTGTCGAATCGACGCGCGTCCGTCTGGCCTGGCGCGAGGTTCACGGCATGTCGCCATACGTGCCCATCTTCAACCGCGACCATTTCTTCAACGTATGCACCGATGGCCAGAGTCATTCGGGGTCTTGGGGTGTTCAGCCGTTGTTCCAGTAAAAGTGCGGAGACCTGTTGGCAGTACGCCCAATTCGGGTGTGAATATCTGTGATGCTGGCATCCACGCTGCGAGCGCATCGGTGGTGGTATTAGGGTCCACTCGGTGGCTGCTCTGCGCAAGTGAACCGATTGGCTTAATATTTAGAGAAGCATGCGCCGCGTTTAGTATTGACGAGGGCCTGACCTTCCTGGGATCAGTAAATGCACTGACCGTGTCCGCGTCGCCCAAGCCTATGGACCGCGCCAGTGTGCTGGCCGCGGCAGCTCGTGGTGAGGCTGAGACGCTGTACCACTCCGCGCCGTCGCAGGTCCAGACTCCGAGCGCAACCAGCGAAGCCATACCCACGACCACGGCCTTAGCGGCATCAGATGACGCGTATGCATATACTTGCGGCACCGGATTCCATGTGCCAGCTACCCAAGCGGGAACAGTGTGGGCCTCTGTCCAAGCAAAAGCCTTTTCGCTAACAGTGGTTCCGTCGATTGTACAACTGCGGGGGATTGATACCGGCTCGCTTGGCTGCCATGGCGAGGAACGGCATGTCGAAAGCCAGTACGTTGTGGCCGATTAGCAGGTCGACCTGCCTGGTGTGCGTCTCGAGAGATCGCAGAGCCTGGCTCAGAGTCATTTCCGGACCCAAGCAGTTGTGCGGCCGTGTGACTCCCTCCGGGAGTTCTACCGCGACATGGGTCAGAGGCGTGCCGTCCAAACGAACGAGCGCAAGTTCGCTGACAAAATCTCTTTCAGGGTCGAGACCCGTGGTCTCGATGTCGAGCACCGCCACCCGATCGACCGGAACGCGGGAACGGTCCGTGGGCCGATACCATTCGCTGTCTTCGCTGACATCTTCTGACTCGGCAGCAGCGGCCGTGGGCGCAGAAGATGCAACGGAGAGCAGTCCTGCGTCCGTCAGCTGGAAGCTCTTGGGGAACCGATCCGGGTAGTGAGCGAGCCGGTCGATAGGCTGCGAAAAGCCTTGTGATCTGAGGACATCCCTTAGATCAACCGCTGACAGCGGCCCCCGCTCGCCAAGAATCCGGTAAGCCGCCTCGACCGCCGGCGGCATCCGGATAGGGAAGGCGGACTCAGGCATTGCCGTAGCCGAATTGCTCAAGACGGCGCTTCGCGACCCGAACCTCGTCTTCGGTAAAGAGCGGTGCGAATCTCGGGTCGATTACCAGCGCCTCGACCGTGAGGTCCATGCGACCGCGTTCCCATAGCGCTGCGAATCCGTCGGAGACCGTGGGAGCGGCGAGAAGTTTGCGCGCGGTTTCGAGCGGCCCCCACTGAGACAGCATGCTGCGGAAGTAGGCAGCGTTGTAGTTCGCCTCTTTCAGTCCTCGGTTGTAGATGGCGACCATCCGACGCCCGAACTCCCGGACGAGATCGCCAGGGGCAGCAGTCTCCGGAACAGGTTGAGGCTCAGCGGGCTCGGCCTCGCCTGCTGCAGCGGCACCTTCGTTTTCGACAAACCCGAGCAATGCGTCCACCGACGTGAACACTCTGTAGCCAAGCTCTTCCAGCCGGGGAAGATCAGCATCGTCAGCGTCGAGTTCGAGCACGACGGGCTCGCCAACACCGGCTTGTAACCCGTTGGGCCAAAAGGCTTCCGCGACGGCAAGCACGGCGCCGCTGGCGGGGTCTGCGATCTCAGTTTCGGTATCTGGTACTGCGTAGCCGCGGCTTTCCAACTCCGCAATCAAGTCGCGCACTTGGGCGGATCGCGGATCATCCGCCACCTCATCGGCGATTGACAGAGGTTGCAGGTGAGCCGCCGCATGTGGCGCTTGCGCGTTCCGCAGGCTGTCGAGGAACGATTGCGCCGACCCGGCGAGCAGCTGCCGCCGGGCTGCCAGAAAGTCCAGGTACTGCTCCACGCGCCATAGGTCGGGATCGGTTGGAATCCATTGCGATTCCAGTACACCGGGATGCTTGTCCTGAACCTCGGCAAGGTAGTCGACCGGATCACGCATGCCGATCTTGATGTTGGTGTCCTGGGTTAAGAAGCAGAAGTTTGCGATCGCGTTGATGTCGCCGCGGTCGAAGCCATGGTTGCGTAACAGTCCCTTCGGGAAGATGTGGTGGACTTGCAGCGATGTCAGCTTCCCCAGCAGCTCCGCGCGCAGCTCCAGCCCGCTCCCGAAATCTCGTGCACCATCCACCCTGGTGAGCAGATAAAGCAGTGGGTAGAAGCGAGAGCCGCGGGTGGAGCCCGCGAAGTCCTCAGGTTCGATCGACAGGTGCCCGCCGCGAGTGCGCTCGAGTGTGGTGATCAGTGCATCGCTACCGCCGCGTTCGACCGCGTCGTAGTCCTGCTGCAGCACGGTCTCGGTTGATCCGCTGAACCGTCCCCACAGGGCAGAGTGGACATACCAGTACAGCACCTTGTCGCGGTGTGCGCTGTCGTTGAAGCCTCCGCCGTTAAGGTGTAGCAGCCGGGTGATCACCGGTGTGGCGTATCGGCCCATAAGGACGCGGTCATGATCGAGACCGAGTCGACCCGACGCGGCATCCAGAAACGTGCCGATGTGGTTGACCGATTGCCGCAGCGCGCTTTCGAAGTCGGTCGCGGACACGTCGCTCAGCGAGGAGAACAATGCCCGGCCGGTCGCCACGGCCGTGGCGACCGGCCGGGCATTGTTC
>NZ_CAXUCH010000003.1:14089-52707 GCF_964249325.1 uncultured Mycobacterium sp.
ACGGCCGTGGCGTTGCGCAGCAGCCAGTCCAATGAGAACTTGAATCCGAGCTTCCCCCAGCGGTCCAGTTTGTCCCGAAGCTCTTGGCGGGCTTCGGGCCACTGCGCACAAAGTTTGGCCAGCGCGAGGTCGCCTTTCGACAGCTTCGTACCACCGGAGTTGACCTTGTTGAAGATGTCAACGACTTCATCAACGGTCTTGCCGGCTCCGGTGATCTTCTCTTGGTTGAAGTTCCGGTTGGCAATTTCTCTGATCTGGTTGAGCCGGCCAAGATACGCCTTGACGCGTTCACGGTCTACGTCCGGGAAGGAGTCGAGGTAGTCAACCGGGCTCTTGGAAAACAGCTCCGTCACATTGATCCAGGTGGGATCGCCGGCCATCTTGCTGGGCGCGTAGAACTCGAATACCTCGCGATCCACATTGAAATACAGGCCAGTGAAGGCGTTCGCATCACCTTCGAAGAACGGCGGCGGAGTACCTCGGATAACGCCGTACATCGACGTGACCCGTTGTTGCCCGTCGAGGAGAAGCTGACGCGTGCCCGCAGTTCCGGTCGTACCTCGCACAGTGATGTCGTCAGATGTGGTTTCCCAGATCAACAAACCGCCCACCGGGTAGCCGAGGTAGAGCGATCGCATGAGGCCGCGGACCTGATCGCGGTTCCACACGTAGCCGCGTTGAAACTCCGGCAGCAGAACTGCGCCAGAGTCGATTTCGTCAAGCAGGGTGGACAAGCGGGTCATTTACACATCCTCACGAGTTTTCTGTGATAGCGGTCAAGAAGGGGCTCGGCTCCCCATGCCAGGTGACGAGCAGCTCCTCGCGCGCCCGTGTGCAGGCGACGAAAAGAAGACAACGCTCGCGCTCCAGGTCTTGTTGATGCGTCTGCTGGTCTTCCTCGGCGGGGGTGACCGCGTTGGGCGCTGGCACCAGCTTGGCGCTGACGCCGGCGACATTGACGCAGCGGAACTCCAGCCCTTTCATACGGTGCATGGTGCCGACGCTGACGGCCCCGTCCGCCTTGGACGCTTTGGCCAGGTCTACCGTCGGGATGCCTTCGGCGCGCAGATAATCCTCGATTTTCGAGCCGAACCACTTCGCGCGCGCGGCGATCCCGATCTCGGACGGTGCAATACCCCGCGCCATCCATTCCTTGACGGCGGACACGATGCAACCCATTTCTGCATCGGCCTTCGTGAAGCCGCCTGCGGTGGGCGCAGCGCCGTGGACGTAAGACTTGCAGCCGGCGATGGAGTCAAGGCCGCCCTCCATGTCGTCGATGGCGGTACCGCGCAGTAGACCGAGGCTCCAACCCAGGATCTCGGCGGTGGTTCGGTAGTTGAGGTTCAGCCTGCTCGACCGGCCGGCGACGTTGATGCCCACTTCGCGAAGGCTGACCCGGTTGTTGTAGATCCGTTGATGGGTGTCGCCGGCGATGAAGATATCGTCCGGCGCCTCAGGCACGGCGGCGCGCAGCAGCCGCCATTGGTCCGGGCTGAGGTCTTGCGCCTCGTCAATCACAATGTGCCGGTGGGGCTTTTCTATGCTCGCCTCCAGGATGGCCGTCGCCTCCCGCTGGATCGTTTCGTGCGTCCAGGCGCCCAGCTGGTTGAGCAGCTGTTCGAATTCCCATATGGCTTGCCAAACCTGGGCGCGCTGAGCTGACCCCAATGCCCGGCCGCGGCCTGTCCGCTTGGCGGCCAGATAGTCGGCCGCCGTGGTGATGCGACGCGCGAGCACGACTTGGCGCCACTCCGCGGCGAGGAATGCGTCACTGAATGGCAGCCCGAGCTTGTCGATAACAGTGCGCCACAGCGCCTTCTGTTCGACGTCGCTGAGCATGTTGGGTGCGCCGTGTTTACCACGAAACACGCAGTGCGCCAACCTGTCTACGTGTCGTACCTCGATCCTCGAGTCGACGTCCTCGTCGTCGACGAGCATGTCGAGGCCCTGTCGCAGCGTGTCCGACAGCGTCGAAAGGAAGGTAGTGACCAGCACCCGACCCTCGTTGCGTTTGGCGAGCTGATGCGCTCGGTGCAATGCCACGACCGTCTTGCCGGTGCCCGGACCGCCAGTCACCCGGGCCGGTCCCTTGAACGACGCGTCGACAACCGTGCGTTGGGAAGGATGCAAATAGACTCGCCAGGTGGCGAATGGGTAGGCGAAGATGTTGATGAGCTCGTCGGGGCCCTCGACCAGCACGACCCTGTTTCGGCTGCGCAACACCGCGGCGTCGAGGTCTTCGGTGTCCACGGGTTCTTGCAGGATCGATTCGCCTAGGTCGGCCCAGACTTCGTCGGGCGTGTAGCCGGCGGCAAGGCCGCACAACACATCCCATTGCGTCTCGGGTAGGAACGACTTGGCGGCGTCCAGCTGTGCAGGGCTTGTCAGTGCCCGCGCGAACGCCAGTGTCTGTCGTCGATGCCGAGTCTTTTGAGGTCAGCGTCGCCGACATGCTCGAACAGCAGCGTGTCGGCGACCTTGGCGGACTCGGTGAGTTCGGGCAGGGTGCGCTCTATCGCTTCCTAGTCTCGGATTTCGATTCCGCCGGTGGCCGTGTTCACCGAGACGTTGCTGCGTTGTGCCCAAGCGTACGCGTCGTCGTGCGGCAGGACTTTGAGCAAGGTGAAGACATCGCCGGCCATCGGTGCGAGGATGATGCCGCGCCAGGACTGGTCGATCCGGATGGATCGGAATCGGGGGTTGCGGGCGTTGTTGATCTTCTCCAGGTGCAGCCCGGTGTGTGTCGCGGTGTCGAACTCGTCGAACACCTCGGTGACGCGTTTGGCGACCGGCTTCTCGAGCTTCACGAGGTCGGCGAGAAATCCTTGGTCGATAGCGAGCTTTGGCATTATTTCCCTGGTCGATACAGGTGATTCGTTGGCAGGAGATGTCGGTCAAACGGAATGGCGAATACCGGCGACTCCTGGCTTTCCTTCTGACCTGCTCGGCTTGGTGACCAGGCGGATGGCCGAACGATGCCATGCCGGTGTGTGCATGAGCCTTCGCCAATGACTGCGGCTTTCGTGCACCTCATCACAGCGCTTGTGCCCATGCGGTCACCACCTGGATGTACTCGCCGTACCTGGTGATCTCGGACCAACGAGCGATATTGCCGATGGGTAGGCGTTCGCTCAGCTCGTCGGTGATGGTGGTATACCAGTTGCCGGCTTCGCTGCTTTCGTCGCACACATTGATCGCCGCGAAGTAAAGTCCCGCGATCGTGAATCGCACTACCGCCAGGTATTCCCGGACACGCGGGTCATTGCGAGCGTCGGTGACCCAGTCCCACGCGGTGGCGATTTCGAACGCGCGGACCCTTGCCGCGAGGTCTGACCACGACATTACTTGACTGATCGGTCCCAAGTTGGTTGAAGCTGTGGTCTCCCAATGGTTTCCGCGGCGCACTGCGACGTAGTTGTAGCGGCGGCTCTTGACGAATCGGACCAACGATCCGTCGGGCGGCTCCGGCGCCATTCGGGGTGGCGCCGGCTGAAACATCGTCGGCCGTAAATAGGATCGCATCGCCGTAAGGTCATAACGCAGGGGGTCTGACAGCTCAGGCGTCAGCGCCGGGATAGTGACTGGCGGTCCGTCGAGTAGCTCAGGTGTTGCCTCGTTGGCTTTCACTGCGTCGATGCGGACCTCCGCTGCGACCGGAGAGCCTGTGATGTCGCCCCAGCACGCGGTGACGAGACCTCTGTCCTCAAGATGCTCGACCAGTGGGAGGAAGCGCTGACTCATCTGCGGTGTGAGCTGGCCGACCCGCTCGTCATCGATCCGCACTTCTACGTGGGGCTTCGCTCGCCCTTGTGACGGACATTCATGTAGCGTGACGAATAGCACGCCATATCCACCCTCTGGTACGAACTTCAGCAATGCAGCGGTGTGCTCGTCCTCCTTCGTCACCTGCACGATCGATGAACGCGGCAACATCGTGTATGGGACAGCGGGGGGCTCGTTGACGGGGAGCGCTTCGTTAGGCTTGCCGAGAGCGATCCGCACGTCCGCGTTGAACTCGATTCCATCCCAGCCGTCATATTCGTAGGCCCAAATGCGGCTCGAAGTCGTAGGGATAAACCCTGACGCCACGATGCGACGTATCACTCCCGCCCACGCAGGGGCGTCCTCGTCTTTGAGATAGCCGATTGTGCGTCCCCGTGTCCGAACGGAGATCGCCGACATCCCACGAGGACTATCGGGTTCGGGTATCAGTTCGACGGTCGGCGTGATCTCCTGGCCTTCGCCACCCCAATCATTTGGAAACAGGCTACGAATCGCGGGTTTATACCCCTTCTCGACATCGATTTCGTAGTCACACCACGATCGAGCTTGAGTCCACAGCTGGTACGGCCGCGCAACACCGCCAACTGCATGGTCTCCCATGGCATTCTCAATCATTGACGGGCACCTTCCGTGCGTCGTGACGCGGACCGGACCCCGCTGGGACATCGGCCAAAGGCCGCCAGCCGTTGCCGCCGTTGGCAATTGCCGTCGCCATGCGGTCATAGGCTTCGAGAACCAGCCGCTTGGTGCGGTATTCGCCGAAATCACGCTCGTCGTACTTGCGCACCACTGGGAATGAGTCGAGCACATGCTCCGCTTCATCCCGCCTCAGCCCGTATACGTGAAGGAAGGCAGCGTCAAGGTCCGCTCGTAGTAGCGCCCGACGTTCGGGATCCCATCGGAACGGCAGACCGTCATCGCCGATGTCCTCGGCGTAAGGCTTCAACCGCCAGGAGGTGTAGGAAAGTTCGAGCATGTAGGGTCGCAGCCAGTCAGCGAGGGTGAGCTCAGGTTGCCATGCGACAGGCTGCGAGAAGGTGGAGGGTGCCGGACACGGCAGCTGCTTGACGATGAAATAGGTCATCCCGGTGCCGCTGAGCTTTTGGCGAGCGACATAGTCAAACGCCATGCTCGACCAGACAGCCTGCAACAGGTGGCCGTATGCCGGCTCGTGTGGGACCGCCAGCGGGAACTTGTGGTTGACAGCGCTTGTCGGTAGCACTGATGGCACAAAGGTGCGCGAGTCACTTGCTCGTGCAATATCGCGCCAGCCGAGGAGCCAGTCGCGGTCCCACTTGTCTTTGAGCTTCACGGCGACTTCTGTGCGATCCACCCAATAACGGGCCAGCGGTTCGAGGTTGGGGTCGTCGTGCTCCTTATCGGAAAGACGGGGCAGCGAGCCAACATTGAGCTGCGCTTGGGTGGCGCCGCGGTAGGTCGAGAAGCGATGGTCGAAGTGGCTGAGCATCTTCGCTTCGTATAGCGGCACGTATTCTGTGCCACCGTGCATGTATGACCAGCCGTTGAACTCGTCGTCGGAGAAGAAGTCGGCGGGGTGGAACAGTCCGGAGTCGTTCGCCATGTGAAACAGCGTGCCGAATGACAGTCCCCACGGGTTGCCGTCGGGGTCGCTGTCGCGGATCAGAACCGGGTGGCGGCGGTAGATGCCGAGCGTGATGTCGGCGGCGGTGCGGGTGCGGAACATCGGCAGGGTGCCGGTGTTGGGGTTGAGCATGAGCACCTCGTCGGCTGCCAGCTCGAATCGCCGGGACGGAACATCGGGGACGTGGCGGGTAAGGAAGGCAAACCGGGTCCGCTCGACCTGCCGTGCCGCCCCGGTCATGGTGGTGACGGCGAATCGATACGCATGGTGCACATCTCGGAAGATCTTGGCCTCGTTGTCGAAGTCGTAGAACGCATAGAGACGATGGGCGCTCAGGGTGTCGGAGAAGAACGGCGCGGTGGTCTTGTCGGTCGCCAAGCCCGTCGGAGTGAGAATGCCGGCTGCCCCGGTTGGCCCTACGACCGTGCGCATGGTTTCGGCGAACACGCTGTAGGTGTTGACGTCTCCCCGCCCGGTCAACGGATAGCGGCCGCTCTTGAGCAGCAGGTGCGCAGTGGCGTCGGACTGCCGCAGCGCATCCTGGTACTTCTGCAACAGGTCTGGATCAGTGTCGGCCAGTGCAGCAATCATCTTCTTGCGAATCGCTGCGGTGGAAGCCCCTTCGATGTCGGGTCGGCCGTTGTTGGCGAAAAACTCCTTGTCCTGAATCTTCACCCGCTCCCACGGCGGATTGCCGATCACACAGGAGAATCCGCCCGTCCAGCCGGTGGCCGGATCGGGGCTGCCATCCGCCGGCACGGTGAATATCCCTGGAAATTCCAAGTGCCAGTGGAAGAACCGGTACTGGCGAGCGAGATCCTGGATGAGTTTGACGACGGTATCGGGCACTGAGTCGGGATTCTCAGACAGTGCGCGCAGCGCGCCGTAGGTGATGCCCTGCCCGGCGGCTTTCTTCTTGGGTTGCACGAACGCCGCGCACCAGGCGTCGGCAAGCAGCTTCTGCGCCTTCAGGTCCGGGTCGTCTTCAAGCTTGCGCCAGGCGTCCGCCCGGGCGCGCATCCGCGCGACCGTGCCCGCAGTGCCGGCATCCGCCTCGCGTGCGGCCTTGGTGAATTGCGTTGTCTCGACGTTGAGTTTCGGGGTGCCGAAGTCCAGCTTCAGCTGGTCCGCGTCGGCCTCCTGTTCGGCCTTGTTGCGGGCCTTCAACTTAGCCGTCCACTCCTTGTCGTCGTCACCGAGCGCCACGAACGCGGAATCGGGAATGTTCTTGCGCAGCAACGCCGGTGTGGTGCCCAGCAGCGAGTTGCCAACACGGAAGTGGCCGTCCAGGAACGGGAATGGGCGGCCCGCGTCGAAGGCTTCCAGCCACAGCGCGACCTTGGTGATCTCGATGGCCAGGTCGTTGAGGTCGACACCGTAGACGCAATGCTCGATCACGTCGGCGGTGGCGGCGCGCAGCGCGGCGGGGCTGGGCTCGGTATCGCCGGTGCGGACCGTCGCCAGCGCCGAGGCGATCCGCCGCGCGGCAGCGACCACGAAATGCCCACTGCCGCAAGCCGGATCGACCACCGTCAAAGCCAGCAGCGCCTGCTCCGGCTCCGGCGCGCGCAACGCCTCGCCGATCAGCGGGTCCAGGGCTTCTTCGAGAACCAGGTTGATCAAATCCGACGGCGTGTAATACGACCCGGAGGTCTTGCGCTCATTGCCGGCCGCGGCCTCGAGCGTGAACGTGCGCTCGTCGGCGTGATAGCGGGGTGTGTAAGCCAGCAGCCCCTCGTACATGCCGCCCAGTTCTTCGCTGTCCAAATTGCGGTAGTCGACCTGCCGCGGGGTGCCGGTCACCGGGTCGTCGATCTGGCTCAGCGCCCGGATCGCCGCCAGAAAAGCACGGTTGGGCAGCCGCGCGCCCTCCAGGATGCTCAATGCCTCACGGCTGAACAGGCTCGCGCCCAGACCGCTCAACCCCAGCGCGGGAAGGCCGTCGCCGCTGAGCGCGTCTGTGACGATCTGGTGCGCCTCCCACAGATCGGTGTGCCGCCCGCCGGCATGGCTGGCGGCCATCCTGCGCAGCCGCGCGGTGGAAAAATATGTCGTGTACAGGTCGCGGGCCGTGGTATCGGCCGCCGCGGTGTGCAGCAGGTCGCGGTCCTCGGCGACGAACAGCACGATCAGCCGGTAGGCGATGCGCAGCAGCGCTCGATGCAGGTCGTGATCGGCATCGGCTGCGGCAGCTAAGGTTTCGCGTAGCCGGGTGTTGTCGGGGTGTGACACGAACCCGGTGCCCAGATGCTGCAGCGCCACCGCCACGCCCTGCCGCAGGTTGAGCAACGCCCGCGCGCCGTCGTCGATGGCCGTGGTGCGCCAGCGTTCCAGCCAGCAGTTCGCCAGCTTGGGGGTGGGAGCTTCTGCGTCCTGGTCGTCCTCGTCGTCTGCGGCCGCCTTCTTGGCGGTCTCGTCGGGCTGGGGCACGAACCGGCTGGCGTGCACGGTCAGGAAGAACAGCCGGAACTCGGCGTAGTGCTGGTGGGCGAAGATGGTGTCGAGGTCGAATTCGACAAACGACTGCCGGGTCAGGCTCGACGCGTCGCGCAGCAGCCGAAGCTGCCGGCCGTTGGACAGGATGCCCCACAGCGAGTGTTCTTCCCGGTTCAGGTAGTCCTGCAGCATCGACTGCGGCGCGCGGGCGGCCACCCCCGCGGTCTTGGTGTCCAGCGGAATGTTCGCGCCGACCAGATGCAACGGCACCCACGCCGCGGCGGTCGCGGTGTCGGGCCAGCAGACGCGGTGCGAAATCGGGAAGTGCCGCCCGGTGCTCTCCCCGAGCCCCGGCAGGACGTCCAGCCCGCCGCTGACCGCTTCGGGATGACCCCAGCCCAGCTCGTATAGCAGTGGCAGCAGCCACTTTTCGCGGGTCAGCTTGACGGCCAGGTCGCTGTCGGGCAGCCGGGCCAACGCGCTTTGCCATGCCTGGTAGGCAGCCAGCAGCGCATCCCAGGCCCGCGCGATCGCGGCGTTGACCGCCATGCCCGGCGGCAGCTGGTAGTCGTCGGCGCTTTGGCCCGGCATGCGCAGTTCGCTGGCGCGCGGGATGGCTTCGCTGGGCAGCACGGTGCCCACCAGGCGTACCGACCGGAAGGACGACAACAGGCTCATCGGGTGCTCCCGTCGGGAAGGAACACGTAGACCCCGAGCGCGTCGGCCGGCGGCAAGAATTCCGCGCTCACCGCGCGGCCGCCGCTGCGGCTGGCCGAGCGCACCGCACGGTGATCGGCAACAATCGCATCCGCGGCGTCACGGCCCGTCTGGTCGAGATGTTCGGCGAGGTCCGCCAGTCGGCCGAGGGCACGCTCGAGTTGCGCCTGGGCCAGCGCGTCGGCGACATTGCCCGACGGTGTGGCGGTGAGCAGGTGGTCAACCTCCTCGGCCGGCAGCCAGCGCAGCTGGTCGCCGGTGGCGTTGAACGCCAAGAACTTTGCGTCCTCGGCCACCTGGCTGACGGTGTTGTGCGCGCCGGGCAAGGTGACTTCCAGCCGATACCGCACGACCAGCAAGGTGGTGACGGTGCTGACGGCGGCGGTGCGCATGACCCCGGCGCGGCGCGCGGGTCGCTGCGCGGGGTCCAAACCCGGGTCGAGGGCGGCGTCGAGGACGTAACGGGACACCGCTTCCACCGCCGGATCGGTGCGGGTCAGCACGTGATGGCCGTCGGGCACCGGGAAAGAGCGGTGAAACTGCAGCCGGTGGTCCTTGACGGGCGGAAGTTGGTCGCGCAGCGCCAGCGGCACGGTGTCGACGCGGGCGGTGAATCCGTCTGGGGTATCGGCGATTTGGGCGGTCAACGTCGCCAACGCCTCGCGGGTGAAACGTTCGGCGTCGGCCGGCCCGCCCAGCGAGCGGCGGATGTTGTCGAGGATGGGCGCGATCGTGTCGGGCTGCAGCCCGGCCTGCCGGAAGCGGGAGCGCGACGCCTTTTCCCGTTCGGCGACGTTGATCCACTGCACCTGCACCTCGTCGGCCAGCGACGCGGAGGTGGCCTCGCCGAAGTCAAGGGTTAGCTGCTCGGCGTCTTTGCCGCGCAACAGCAGTGATTCCCAAATCGCTTTCATCACCGTCGTCGAGTCGACCGGTACCGGCACCGACACGCCGGTGCTGCGCCGGATGTGTTCGTGCCGACGGATCAGCACCTGCAGCACGATCCCGTCGATGCCGTTGTCTTCGCCGTAGTAGGTGACGGTGCGCACGGTGGCGGCGCGCTGGCCGAACCGGTCCACCCGGCCCTCACGCTGCTCGTGGCGGGTGGGGTTCCAGGCCAGGTCGTAGTGCACGACGGCGGTGAAGCCGTCCTGCAAGTTGATGCCCTCGGACAAGCAGTCGGTGGCGACCAGCAGCCGCGGCCCGTCGTGCGCGGTGAGGGAGGCGACGCGGGCTTCGCGCTCCTCGGGCGGCAGGGTGCCGGTGACCGCCTCGACCCGCAGATTGGCGACCTTGGCGAGCGCCGCGGTGAGGTGCTCGGCGAGGTAGTCGGCGGTGGGGATGTAGCGGCAGAAGATGATGGGGTGGTAGCCGTCGGCGAGCAGCTCGGTGACCAGCGGGGTGAGCCGTTTGAGTTTCGCGTCGGAGCGGGGCCCTTTGAGCCCGGCCGCCATCTCGGCCAGCTCCCGCAGCCGCCGCCGGGTCTTGGTGCTGGGGGCGTCCGGTTCGGTGGTGTCCGCACCCAGCGCGGTGTCTTCGCCTTCGAGGGCGTCGTCGAGATCGGTGTCCAGCACTCGGGGTTCGGCGAACTCGTCGACTTCGTCGGTGTTCTCGGCGCTCACCGCGGCGCGGTTCAGCAGGGTCTGCTCGGCGGCGGCCGGGCTGGAGGCCAGGCAGCGCAGCAGCGCGATCGCCGACCACCACCGCACCCGCTGACGCACGGTGCTCAACGACGGGTCGGCGACCTGCTCGCGGGCGTAAGCCATCACGTCGTCGAACAGCTTGCGGTACGCGAGGGTGAGCCGGTAACTGGTTTCGGTGGACTCCCGACTCGGGAAGGGCGTGTCCTCCTGCAGGTACTCCCTGATGTCGGCGCGCTGCCGCTGAATCATCAACCGCGCCAACAACTTACGGTCGTTCTCGCGCTCACGGCCGGACAGGTCGGCCGGAAGCTCGGCGAGCCGGGCGTCCAGCAGTCCGATCAAAGACTGCCAGGCGGCGTCGTCGCCGCTGTGCGGAGTCGCGGTGAGCAGCAGCAGGTGACGGCCCGGGTCGTCGGCGATCTTGCGCAGCAGCGCATACCGCAGATGGGCCTGCGAGGATTTGGCGGCGCTGGCCGGTGCCACGCAGGTGTGCGCCTCGTCGACGATCACCAGTTCCGGGCAGTGCAGCGCGAATTCGTCACGACGGCTGCGTTGTTTGATGAAGTCGGTGGAGATCACCAGGTGTGGGTAGTGCTGGTAGACGGTCGATCCCCAGGGCACCTTGAGCCGGTTGACCGTCGAGGGCAGCAGCAGCTGCGCGGTAATCCCGAACTTGTTGCGCAGCTCGGACTGCCACTGCGGCGCCAACTGCGGCGAGCACAGCACCGCAAGCCGGCCGGCCTCACCGGTGGCCAGCAGCTCGGCGGCGATCAGACCGGCTTCGACCGTCTTCCCGACACCCACACCGTCGGCGATCAGCAGCCGGGTGGTGTCTTGAGCCAGCGACATCATCAACGGCACCAGTTGATAGTTGCGCGGGGTCACCGACAGGTTGGCGAAGGAGCGGAACGGGCCGCCGGTGGCGCGGAACGAGAGCCGCAGCGCGTCACGCAGCAGCCGCGCCCGGCCGGCGTCACCGCGGTCGTCGACCGTCGGGGGCGTGAAGGTCGCAGACCGCGGTTGGTCGAATTCAGGTAACAGAACGGTGGTTTCGTCCTCGTGTCCGCCGAGCGGTCGCGCCAGAAGTGTTCCGGCTGGGGCGCCGGGCAGAACTAGCCAGTCACGCCCGCGGGCGTAAACCAGGCTGCCTGCAGGGTAGTCCGTGACGGTCATCCTTCTAACCGCCCAGGGCCAAACACATCCTTGTAAGCGTCCATCGTTGCGCGCCAACCATCGTCGGCGTCGGCGTGATGGAATCGCAGCACCAGCCAGCCGGCTTCGTCTTGCAGTTTCATCCGCGCCTGTTCGTCCTTTTCCTGCTGATAGCCGTTGTCGTGGACCGGGCCGTCGATAAACACCGCGACATCCATGCCGCCGGTGTGGTAGGCGAAATCCGGCCGGACGAAATAGCCGTCCACGAGTTGCTGAGATTCGTCGGGCAATCGGTAGCCGTGCTCATCAAGCAGGTCGAGGAAGTGCTGTTCGAGACTGTTGCTCTGTTGTTTGAGGCGTTGGAGTTGTTCGGAATGCTCTTCGCCACCGGCGCCGACCTCGACGGTGGACCGGGTCAGTCGCTGCAGCAGACCTACGATGGTGTGCCGATCCAGCTGCTGGTGGTCCCATTGGTTGGAGTAGGACAGCAGGCAGTCATAGCAGGCCTGGGCGCAGTCCTCCCGCGCGTGCGGGGCTCGGCGCAAATCCTTACCCGTGTCGGGGTCACAGTGCAGTAACTCCAGGGCTTTTCGCGCGACGAGGCGCAGCTGACCGTCTTCGGTGGCCACGCGCCGCAACACCCCGGCCCCACCTTCGGCGGCTTCGAAGAACAGCAGCCGCGACCACGCGTGATCGCCGGTTCGCCCCGGAAGCGGTTCGACGGCCAGTTCGTCGCTTTCCAACTGATACACCGCTTCGATCGCCCGTTTCAGCGCGTACATGGCGGCCATCCGCTGCTCTTCGCCGTAGGACTGGTCCAGGTGCAGCAGCAGCGCATTGCGGTGATCCTCCACGTAGGGCACCACGCGCTGGATCCGGCCGTCCTCGGCGGCGTACTTTTCGATGTCAGCCTCTTTGGCCCAGCGTCCTTCTTGAGTGTCGAGTAGGTAGCCGCGCACGTTAGGGTCCTTGCGGCGCCGCAGCCCGACATTCATCCGCCGGATCAGCGCGGTGTCACCGTAAGTCATGGTGCCCAGCTGCGCGCCGTTCTCGGTGATGGTGCTGGTGAGCTGCCCGGCGCGCACACCGTGCGGGACGAACCGTAGCGCCGTGACGATTTCGTGGCCGGCGCGCTGGCGTTCTTCTTCGTCGGCGCTGATCCGGTCACGGCGGCGGGTCTTGACCGACAGCAGCCGCATCATCTGGTGCATGGGGTCCAGCGATTCGAAGCCGCAGTGTTCGCAGATCTCCACGGGGGTTGGTGTTTCCGCGTCGTGCAGGTAACCGCAGCGCCGACAGCGTTTGAGGGCAGTGACATTGACTCCGGTGCCGTCGGTACGGGCGGGCAACGTGACGCGGTCGACCTCGTAGCGGGCGCCCTCGTGGTAGATGAATGCGCCGGGGCCGAATTCGCTGATCGCGAGGAATCGCGGGCGTTGCACATAGTCGCCCTGGCCGTGCTGTGTGCGCCGCTCGCCCGGGATGAATGCCGCCAGCGGCAGGCGGGGGAACGAGTAGCCGGGCAGGAATCCTTCGGAGGCGAAGTAGCGATACGGGTAGAAGTCGCCCTGCACGATGTCGTCGACTTGCCCGCGCAGCAGATCCAGCGCGGCACGGGCCTCGGTAATCCTGGCTTTGGCGCGGCGTTTGGAGGACTCTGATGCCCCGATCTGCTTCAACACCTCGTTGGCGGCGTCCAGCTCGTTTTGCGCTTCGATGTACAAGCCGCGCCAGCGGTCTGCCGCGTGGTGAAAACGCTTGGGCGCCTTGTCTACTGTGTCGGTGACCCAGGTTTCGGTCCACCACGGCGCGGTGATGACTTCGGTGGTGGCGGACAGCACGTTGTCGATGGCTTCGATTGCTGCCGCGCGGTTCGCCGACGACTCGATCTTGGCGAGCACGTCGGGCCGCAGCGGGAGGTCTGATTGCTCGATATCGAGCAGGTCGACCATGCTGGCCTTGAGGTCCAGGTCGCACACCACCAGCCAGATCGAATGGGCATGGGCGCGCACCAGGTCCTGGTTGCCCAACTCCAGCCGGGGCGGGGCGACAGCGCCGGCCACCATGTCCTGGCTTCGCGCGAAATAGTAAGAATCGTGGGCGTTTCCCGTCGCGCAGTAGGTGAACGCAATCGCGGGTTGACCCGACCGGCCGGCACGCCCGGAGCGCTGCGCATAGTTCGCCGGGGTCGGCGGGACGTTGCGCATGCCCACCACGTTGAGGCTCTTGATGTCTACGCCGAGCTCCATGGTGGGCGAGCAGTACAGGACCGGTAGTTTGGCGTGGCTGAAGAGCTGTTCACGTTCTTGGCGTTTGGCGGGCTCGACTTGGGCGGTGTGCTCGCGCGCTTCCAATCCGACCAATCCCTGCGCGGTTTCGGCGTACAGACGGCGGAAGAACGGATTGACGCGCCCTTTCTTCTGGTTGCCGCGGATCGGGTCGGGCGCGCGGTATTCGCCGCTGCCGGCGTGCCATTCGATGAGGCTGGCCTGAATCCGGTAGCCGGTTCGCCGGTTCGGTTCGGTGATCTTGGCCAGGATCCCGGCGTCGGCCATCGCCTTGAGCAGCGCTTCGATTATCGCCGTGGCATCCGCCGGGCTCAGCGGGTGGTCGTGGGCGGGGAACCGCGGCTTTCGGCGTAGCCAGCGTCCGTATGCTCCGAGGCCGGAGAGATACAGGTCGCCGCCGAACGTGACTTCCGAGCGAGGGCGGCTGCCGGCATACGCGGTTCCTGAATAGACGCCGGTCTCGTCGGTCAATGCCCAGGGCAGCTTGAGCCAGTCCTGGCTGGCGCGCTTGATGCTGTCGTACTTCTCCTCTGTGAGGAACTCCGACTCGATGCACAAGTTGCGCCGCAGCTCATCGAGCAGGACGTCCATCAGGTCTTTGCGGGTGTGTGGTTCGGCGCCGGCCAGGGGCTGACCGAAAGCCGGCCATTTTGTGTCATTTTCGGCCAGTTCGTCGATACCGGCGTAGGTGAGTTTGAGTTGGCCGGTCTGTTCGAGATTGGGCATGGTGATGCGCCAGCCGCGTTTGAGATCCGCCCACACCCGGTAGCTGACGACGTCGCGCAGCGCGCGGGTGATGCGCTTGCGCGGCATCGGCTCGTCGGCGGTGTCCTCGTCCTTGGCGAAAACCTTCAGGTTGCCGCCGAGCGCCGCGACCACCCGGGAGCCTAGGTCCTCGTCAGTGAGCGGCTCGTTGGGGTCCTGTTCGCGCGCGGCCCGGTAGAGCGCCGAGCGCACCAGACCGACCAGGACGAAGTCGTTGAAATGACCGGCCTGAAGGCTGGCGTCCTGACGGTTGTCGCTGAACGCAAGGAACTTTCGGGCGTCGTCATCAAGGTCGGGCTCGTCGCGCAGGGCCCGCACAATCGACTGCGTCAGGACCGTGACCGCGCTGGCGCGGCCTTCGGTGCCGAGGCTGGCCACCCGGGAGAACTCTGACTGCTTGTGGCTTTCGTAGCTGGTTTTGCAGGACGGGCAGAAATCCAGCCGTTCGAAGAATGCGGCGGGTAGCCCCTCGTCGGTGACCGTGCCGTACTCGTCGACCCGCACGGCGGCCGGCAGCCGGGTGCGGCGCGCGGGGTCGAGGCTGCGGTCTGCGCCGTCGGTGATCACCCAGTCGTCGGGAACGAGGTCGAGCAGCGCGGGATCGTTGACCGCGGGCCACGGCTCGGCGCAGAGGTAGAGCAACCCGGTGGCCTCCGCCTGCTCGCCACGGGTGTCGTTGAGCGACCGAGGGCTGAAGCTCTCTCCGCCGCGCTCGCGGTTGACCACCAGGAAGTCCTGGCCGCATTCGCGGCAAAACGCCAGCGGAAAAAGCGGCCGGTGTGGGTTTCCTTGTGGGGCGCTGCGCTGATATTGGGTTGTCAGATAACGAGTTTCGGGTGCTTCGAGGGTGGCGTAGACGGTGTCACCCTTGCCGATGAACTGGTGCAGCTTGAACGCGAACAGCGGTCGGTCTTGCGGGTCGGTGGCACTGCGCGCGGCGAGGAGTAGTTCCCTTAGTTTGTCGGCGCAGGTCGCTTCGTCGACGCCAGTCTGCGCGGCAAGAGCGTTGGAGGCGGCCAGCAGCGTGGTAGGTCGCTGGCGAGCGAGATTGCCCTCGTCGTCTGTGAACAGCCCGAAGGTCTGTTCGGTCCAGATCGCCAGCGGATCGGTGCGCAGCTCCTCCCAGCTGGTGGGCGCAGGCGAACCGAGTCTCGGGGTGAGCGCCGCCAAATCCGTCTCGCCTTCGGTGGCCCGGCGCAGCGTCTCACCGATGATGTTATGCGGGGGGATCGGCGTGCCGAAGATGCGTGTCGCCAACTCGGCGACCTGCTGGCGCTGCTGCGCCTTGGTGCCCGGACCGGCAAGGGTGGCGCTGGTCCCGATGCATTGCAAAGCCGTCGCGGCGACCGCGCCGCGCAGCCGACGGATCAGCATCGCGACGTCCGCGCCTTGGCGTCCGCGGTAGGTGTGCAGCTCGTCGAGCACCAGGAACGAGAGGTTTGCCGCGTTGGTGATCAGCGATGAGCGCTCCCGCGGCCGGGTCAGCATCAGCTCCAGCATCACGTAGTTGGTGAGCAGGATGTCCGGCGGCGATTTCAGGATTTCCTCGCGCTCGACCTTGTTTTCCTGGCCGGTGTAGCGCCGGAAGGTCACCTTGGGGTTGTCTTTGCCGAGGAACTTCTCCAGTTCGTTGCATTGGCTGTTGGCCCACGCGTTCATCGGGTAGACGACGATCGCCCGCACACCCTTGCCGGCTCCCTCGCGCAGCACCCGGTCGACGATCGGCACAATGTAGGACAGCGACTTGCCGGAGCCGGTACCGGTGGTCAGCACGTAGGATTCGCGCCGGTTGGCGACCTCGAACGCGTCGCTCTGATGGCGGTGGAAACCGATTTCACGGCCGAACCAGTCGTCCTCAGTACGGACTCGGAAGATCTGACGGGCGTCGGGGTGCAGCACACCGCGATCTACCAGGTCGCTTACCGTCCCACCCGACTCAAACGCGGGGTTCAGCGCGAGCCACGGCTTTGGCCACAGCAGACCCTCTTCGATCTCCCCCTCGACCAGCTGGCGGACGCGATCGTCCTGGATGTTTAGAAAGCCGGCGACGAACGATTGGTAGTCGTCGAGCACCCCGTCAAGCACACCGAAGGCGTCCACAATCCCTCCCAATTCCACCTTCGCTTGGACCCGACTAGCCGACGATACGTGTGTGCTCCGACATGTGAAGCAAGTTTGATCACACGTTTCAGTACGGCGTTGTGAGATTGACCCCGTGACGTCAGAAGAAGCGCGCCGCCACCCTGGAGTTGGTTGCGCAGGCGTGGCTTGTATTGCTCGGCGCGGTCGGCTCGAGCCTTTACTTTTCACGCATACTCAACCGGCCGCCGCCAAGCTGCCGCGCGGCCCCTTTGCCGACCGGCGCCACCCACGGGATCCGGGGGCTCGACGCGCCGGCGAGCGCGCCCCGCTCGACCGGCCGCGCCACCGCGGTGGTCTTGCCGGTGCCGCGCCTACCGGTCAGCACGGTCACCGCCTGCGACCGTCAGAATGAGTTGCTCAACGGGCTGAATGTGAAGTGTTCGGCTTTCGTGTTGCGTCGCTGCAGTTCGCAGACGTCGTCGCCCGTTCGACCCCGACGGTTCCTAGAACTGATTTGGCGCTCAACTGTGTTGACGCTCCCCACGATTCACGTCCATGACAGCTGAAAGCTGATATCCAGCCTCTCGGTCTGGTTGTACCCGGACCACGTCGGCACGCCCGCAGGCTGCACGCGGTAAATACCGAGCGCCGCGGCCACGACTCGATCATGCTGCGTCGGCCACTGGATCTCGGATGCGATCTGCTCCAGCACTTCTCGGTCACGGTCGAGCACCCGGTCGACGATCGACACTGCCGGCAGCGCGACACCCTTGTCGCCGTTGCAACGCGCGCACGCCAGCACCAGATTGGCCAGCCCGTCGATACCGACCAGGGACCAGGGCAGCACATGGTCGACCGGATTGTTGGTCGGCAAGTGCGTGCCGCAGTAGAAGCAGTGCGGGCCGAACGCCTCCTTGAACGGCTCGCGGACGCCGGCCAGCGCGGTGCGCTCACGACCGAACAGATGGCCCGCGACGTCGGGAACCTCGGCGTGGAGAAACCTGTTCATCCGGCGCACGTCGTCGACCCACATGATCTCTAGCGCCGGCTTGAGTAGCCCGGCCAGCCGCGCAAGGCCGTGTGCAACACCCGGTTTCAGGTCGATGGCGTCGCCATGCGCGCGCAGCGTCGACCGCGACACGTGGTCGTGCAGGAACGAGTCGTCGTACAGAAAAGGATCACTCGCCGACAACCCCGGCAGTCTCTGCAGCCGATGCAACGGCTGCTGCGCCAGGCACAGCGCGATCTCGTCGATGGCGAATCGGTATGTATCAGGCGCGCGCAGCCGGGCGACCTCCACCGACGCACCACTACGTGTGATCCCGGCCGCCTCGCGTAACGCATTCGTGGCGATCAGGATTCGTGCACGTGATCCTGTTGTTTGGCGTAATTCGTGGCCTTCGAATGGGCGCACCTGGAGCCAGTAGATCTCCAGCACCCGTTGCGCGAGATCAGAAATCGGCACTCGCAGTACATCACCGGGCCGCTCGGGCATGTTCTCGATGCAGTGGTCGATCAAAGCCATCAGCGTGGCGAGCTTGTAGGTGGCCGTGCGCAGGCCGGTCTCGAGAATCGCGACCACACGCTGCCCAAGCAGAAGCGGGTCGCCGGCGTCACCGTCCACGGCGCACCCGCGATGTCAGTCCGGCGCGATAGAACTGCACCACCGTATTATTGCGAGGGAGAGGGAAACCGCGTGGGCAAACTCGTTCGGGACAAGATTCCCAAGATCATTCGAGCCTCCGCACGCAAACCCCGTGTGACCTATCGCGTGCGCGAATCAATCGGGCTTCCGCGACAAGCTGCGCGAAGAGGTCGATGAACTCATCGCCGCAGACACCACAGACGCCGTCATCGAGGAGGCCGCTGGCGTCCTCGAAGTCCTAATTGCAATCGCCGGCGAACGGGGCGTCACGCTAGACAGCATCTATTCGGTATGCGGCTCTGGCTGGACGGCGTTGACCGGCCCGGCAAGCTGATGAATATCACCGCGGTGCGAAGCAGCAATCAGAGGATTGCGGGGCAGGGCCGCATTTTTTCGACGATCTGGCCGACGCCAGCCGAATCGCAGGCATGGTAGCAGTTCTGCTACCATGACTGCTGTGGCGACCATTCCCCAGAAGGAACTGCGCAATAACGTCGGCGAGGTGCTACGCCGGGCGGAAGCGGGCGAGGAGATCACGATCACTGTTGCAGGCCGGCCGGTGGCGCAGCTTGGCCCAGCCACGCAGCGGCAATGGATCGGTGGGCCGGCGTTAAGCGCCGTCTGGCGCACCCCGGCGCCGAAAACACTTGGCGCTGACATCGAGCGGTTTTCGGTTTCGATTGTTGACCCGTTTGAGTAGCGGATGCGCGTAGTCCTTGATACCTCGGTCCTTATCGGGGAGGAACCGCCATCGCACGTCGAGGCCGCGATCAGTGTTGCGTCAATCGCTGAACTCCACTTCGGCGCGCTTGTCGCCAGCGACGAGGATGAGCGGGCTCTTCGTGTCGAGCGGCTGGGCGCAATCGAATCGGCGTTTGAGCCGTTGCCGATCACAGTCGAGATCGCTCGAGAGTGGGGTCGGCTGTCAGCTGCCGTGAGTAATCGGGGTGGCCAGCCGCGGCGCCGCTCAATCGATCTCGTAATCGCTGCCACCGCAAGCATTCACGGCGTGCCCTTGCTCACCCACAATACCGGTGACTTCCTGATCATTGGCGATCTCATCGACGTTCGCCGTCCATCGGAGGTTCAGCCGCCAGAACCTGGGGCGAATACGGCTACCGTGGACCAGTAACCGTGTGGGTGTTCCCGCGCTGACGCACTCTTGAATGCGTTGTCTGCGGGGAGCCACTGCTTGAATAACCTCCCGGCCAATCAGACCCACTGCACTCGACCAACAGCCTTATCGGCAATCCCGTTTGCTCTTCCGCATCGCAGCGATCTTCGAACCACACGCCGTCGTGGTCAACGGCCCGGCCTGTCGCTGAACTCGCTCGTACGCGGGCCATTCGCATTGTCGGCCGCGAACGCTGACCGCTGTGACAGACGCGACGCACCCGGCAGGGCCCCGGCAACAGCTCACTCCACCAACAGCGCCATCGACGCGGTAAATCCCTGCAGCGCGTTATGGCCCGCGATCGGGCCGATCTCCCTGGCGGCGAAGAAACCGGCGAGCGGAATTCCGCCCAGCAGTTCGGAGATCGTTGATGCGTCGTGGTCGGCGACCCCGAACATCCGCCGCCCGCGCCCGTTGCATGTGAACAACAGCGTTCCTCAGACCTTCACTGTTGCGACGGTGATGCCGACGGCTAGCCAGCGTGCGCGAACTTCGTGGACTTGATCGGGGGTGCGGAAAAGTAACAAGCCGAAGGCCGCTAGCGGGGTGGCTTCGACGCGGTAGTAGTCACGGTAGAACGGCATGTAACTGGCGAACCAGGAAAAGGCTTCCTGTTGGTCGGCGAGGATTAGGTGCGCATCGGTGATGTCAGTCAGGTAGGGGGCAGGCGGTCCTTCGGTCGCGATGTTGACCATGTTGTCCAAGTCGCGCATGAAATCATCAAAGGCACGCGAATTGGGGCCGACCCACGGCGGGAAATGCCGGGGCTCGGCGAAGGCGTCGTAAAGCGCGTCCAGGGTTTTGGTGTGCGCCCCGTCGATTGTTCGAAGCTCGACACCGGCCCGGGGCGCCACCGCCGTGGACGCCGCGGGGTGGATACCGACGCCGCGCCCGTAGTCACCGGCCTGCGACAGGAATTCGTCAAGGTTCAGGGTCGTGCGCTATCGGATCCAGTGAAACGATTACCGGTATTTCGGCCACGCTTCTAGATAGGCGTCAATCGCGCGTTCGACCGCTAAACCGTACTCATTAGGCACATGGTCGGGTCCGAGGTTTTCCCGCAATGCGGGTGCGAGCGCACCCAACACAACGCGATCGCTCTGGTCGTTGGTCGGTTGCTTCGTGGTACAAAGCGCCGCCAAGAGAGCGCGGTTACGACGCTTGAGTTCTTCGATGATTAACACGCGGGCGTGGTGGGGGATGGCGTCAAGGACGTTGCTCACGGATTCCCCCCATCCGTTCCGGCGGAGAAGCGGACCCTTCGCCGTCTACGGGTATGCCGAGTTGCCCTAGCCGGGCTCTGATCGCGGCCTGCCTCTCCAGAAGAGGACCCCGCGAGGCAACGCAGGCGCTGTATTGTGCCGGCGGGAGCGGCCCGACGTTTTCGACGCCGCACCGGGCGTTCCACGCCCGTATCTCTGCATTTACTTTGGCCCATTCTGCGCGCGCCTCATCGGCTGTCATGTCTTTCGGATCGATCGGCAACGGCGATGGCGGATCTTGTTTGTATGTGCGGTTGTCGACGGCGCGGACGCCGCCCTCGGTCGGCGGAGCGACTGGAGCGGGGATTTGCGGGAAAGTATCGCCAATGCCGGCGACGGCCGCGGTGACCTTAGCCGCGACCTGAGCATCCAGGCCTACCAGCTGGGCGGCGCGCTGACGGATATCGCCGGCGAATGCTTGTGCAGCGGCTTGCCGGGCAACCCGCTCCGCGACTGATCCACCGGTCATGCGGTCGGTGACCGAAAGGTCTTCGCCCACCTCGAAGCCCGCCGTGTGGGCGTCCTCGACGGCGTACCGTACTCGCGCGCGGGCCGCATCCAGGTCCGAGGCCCCGCCGCGCGCGACCCTGGCCGCCGCCTGCAGTTGGTCGGCTACTGCGCTGGTGGTTGTCATGTCGGCGTGCGTCGCGGTGCGCAGCGCATCCGCCGCCTCGCCGTGCCAATCGACCGACAGCGTGTCCCGCCATACCTGGTGGGCCACCCCGTAGCTACGCTCGCCCACGGCCTCCCAATGATCGGCTGCCTCAGTGAGGTGCTCGGTGGGCCAGGCCAACAGCGCCGACAGGCCAGGAACCCCTGCAACCGCCGACATCGCTAGGCGCTGATCACCGGCGGAGCGATAGCAGCCAGCTCGCTAGCAGAAGCAGCTTCCTGGGCGAGATAGCAGCTATCGGCTTGTGCGACGCCCGTGGCGTGAACACCCACCCGTGCAGCCAGCCCTGCGGTGAACGCCGCGACATCAACATGGGCGGCGTTGACCGCGGCCGCGCTGACCTGACACGACAAGCCCAGCCCCGCCGGAGCTACCGTGGCGTCGAGGTCACCCGCCGAAGCACCCCAGCGGGCGGCCATCGCCTGCACACCAGCGGTATCCACACGCAACATCTGCTGCACGGGCCAAAGTGTAGGCAAACACATCACTCACTAACCAGTCACCGCGAGGCATCGTCGCCTTTGGCGATAAGGTCGTCGATCGTTTCACTGCCTACCTGTGTGTATGGACCGGCTTGTCGCCGAACTTGGAGCGCCGTTCGCCCTATACCCGACGTGAAGGTGCCGGTGCGGTGGTGGCACGACGACTCCGACCCTGTGGCGCCCATCGCCGGCGTCCAACCGGCGGTCTCGCGCCTGCAAGACGGCGAACTCAGCCTGCGCTCCGGCGAGAGCCACCTTCGGCGGCTTCGCCACGGTCGACTAGGTTCTCGAATTCATCCGCTCATACCTCTGAGCCGCAACGGCTTTCGGTGCTCTCTTGAGCCCGCGAAAAAAGAAGAGATACGAGGGTGGACGCCAACCGTCGGCCTCGACGGTGCATGGCTGGGAGGTGGCAATACCAGCGTTCGTGTCATGAACCTGGTTGGAAGAAGCGAGAATTAGTTAGTTATGGCTGGGCGAGTCGAAGGCAAAGTCGCGTTCATCACCGGGGCGGCGCGCGGTCAAGGCCGCGCGCATGCGGTGCGATTGGCGCAAGAGGGTGCGGACATCATTGCCATCGAAATCTGCAAGCCGATCGAAGGATTCTTAAACCCGCCGTCCACTCCGGAGGATCTAGCCAGGACCGCGGATCTAGCGAGGGGCCACAACCGCCGCATTGTCACAGCCGAAATCGACGTGCGTGACTACGAGGCCCTCAAAGCCGCAGTGGACAGCGGCGTGGAGCAGCTGGGCCGGCTGGACGTCATCGTGGCCAATGCAGGCATCAGCAACACCGGCAGCGACGAGGGCGACACACTCGATAAAGTCAGCGAAAGAGACTGGCAAGACATGATCGATGTGAACCTGTCGGGCGTGTGGAAAACCGTGAAAGCCGGTGTCCGCATATGTTGTCGGGCGGCCGTGGGGTTCGATCGTGCTGACAAGCAGTCAACGGGTTCGAGGCCTATACCTTTCCGCGTCTCGGTCATTACGTGGCCGCCAAACACGGTGTCGTTGGTCTCATGCGGGCGTTCGCCGTCGAACTGGGTCAGCACATGATCCGCGTCAACTCGGTGCACCCCACGTTCGTGAACACTCCGACGGTGCTGAACGAGGGACTGTACAAGATGGTCCGCCCCGACCTGGAGAATCCCGGCCCCGACGATTTGGCCCCGTTTTGCCAGATGTTTCACACGCTGCCGATCCCGTGGGTGGAGGCGGAGGACATCAGCAACGCGGTGCTGTTCCTCGCGTCCGACGAATCCCGCTACATCACCGGCGTCGCACTGCCGATCGATGCGGGCAGCTGCCTCAAGTAACTGCGAGGGCCGGATGAGTCTGCTGGTTCGAGGGCCTGCACATGACCCCGCTGTGATGGCTGGACATCACAACGCTGTTGCCGGGCCAGCCGCCGACTTCTCCCCAGACAAGCTCAGCGCCCGGCAATGGTGTTGAAAAGCAGTGGGATGCCACGACCGGTACTGCCCCGGGGAGCGGGCGGTTGTTCGACACGCTTAAGTTGTGGGCGTGGCAGCTCGCGCCGTCCTGGTTACCCCACTGTCGGGGCCGCTGGCCAGATTCGGGAAAGCAGGGGCGAGCGCCCTCGCTCTCTGGGCCGAGCGTTCCGGAGTAAGTCTGGAGGTGATCGACGCTTACCCCTCCGCGGCGTCCGCGATACGGGCGGCCGAGGCTGGCCGGCCCGACGTGGTGTTCGGGCCCTACGGTTCGGGGCCGGCGCTCGCGGCCGCGGCCGCCAGCAAAGGGGTCGTCTGGAACCACGGTGGCGCCACCGCCAGGCTGGCGCGGCCGGCGTATCCGGGTGTCATCAACGTGGAGTCTCCCGCTTACCGCTATCTCGCCGCGGTGCTCGAAACCCTTGCCGCCGAAGGTCTTGGTGAGGGAGCGGAGGTAGTAATAATCCACGTCGACACAGGGTTCGGCCGCGAGGTGGCCGAAGGGGCGGCGGTGGCGGCCCGGCGACTCGGTCTCCTGCGGCGATCGGTCACTTTTCGGCCAGCCCGGGCGAGAGACGTGCTGGCGCAGGTCCCGGCGGGCGATGTGCTGTTATCGGCCGGTTCCTTCGAGGATGACGTCGCCATCGCGCAGTGGGCCAGCGAACGCCCTTGGCGCGCAGTTGGATTGGTCGCTGCGGGAGTCGACGAGCTCCGGCACGCCATCGGTGATCGCGTTGAGGGGCTTTGCGGACCCTGCCAGTGGTTCGACGACGGGACAGATGATCCCGCGGACGGACCCAACAGCGAGTGGTTCAGCCAGTGTTACCGGGACGCGAACGGTACTGCGCCGCCCTATCCGGCTGCTGCGGCCTTTGCCGCCGGTGTCGTTTGGCAGCGCTGCGTGAAGGAGGCCGAAACGGTTGAATCGTTGCCGGTACGGGCCGCGTCACAACGACTCGACACCACCACCTTATTCGGTCGGTTTCGTGTCGACCCGGTCACCGGCGTGCAAACCGGCCATCAGATTCGCGTCGTTCAGTGGCGAGGCGGACAGCGGGTGCTGCTTGATCCGCCGCTTCGTCGCACATGAGCGTCGAAGTCACATCAGCCCATTGAACCCTCGGCCCGAATGGTTTTACTGTTGCTTTAGCTGGATAGGCGGGGTAGACCTAAGGGTACGGATCCACGGCAGACCAAGGTCGGACCGCAAGCGAAGATTCCTCCTCTCAGCTGTGGCGCCCAGCACGAGCACCAGGCACCCACGTAAAGCAAGGCCCATCAACTGGGCACAGCGCGGTGGGCTTGCGTCAGGCAGGAAATGTCTCCTGACGCCGAGGCCACATTTCACTGCGCCATCATGCACGATTGGTAACCGGTGGTTCGTGCTTCGGACGGCGCTCCTTTTCGTCAGGAGCGCCGTCCGACTCGTGTATGGCGAACTCCCGGGGGCCAGTAGCGGTCTGCTAGGTCAAGGCGCGACATCCCCTCTCCGGCGCCTAGCATCGCTATATGAGAAGGGCTTTCGTCGTTACGTTCGCTTTCGGGTTGATCGTCGCAGTTTTCGGTCTGATCTGGGCGCTCCAGGGATTCGGAGTGCTTCGTGGTAGCCCGATGAGCAACACCACGACCTGGTCCATCATCGGCCCGATCACGGTGCTGATCGGCATCGTGATTGCGGTATTCAGTTGGCGCAAACTGTCGTCGAAATAGTGCTCATGCCTCGGCCACGGTGAAGTCCACCGTGTGCCAGCCGGTGGCGCCGTCTGGGACGGGACCAACCCGATCTGCCGTTTGGATAGCTCCGGTGTTGTCGGTGGCGCGCACGGTGATGGTGTGTTTCCCAGGGCTTTTCGCCTGCCAGGGAAAGCTCCACAGCCGCCACGTCTGGTTGGAATAGCTCGCGCCGGGTTGCGCGGGCTGCCACACGCCGTCGTCGATGAGGACCTCCACGGCCCGCACGCCACGATTCTGTGCCCACGCGACACCGCCAAACACCACGGGCCCCATCCGCACCTTCTGGCCGCCTTTCGGCACGTCGATCCGCGACTCGGTCTTGATCGGTGCACGCGGCGCCCAGCCCTGCCGCGTCCAGTACGCCTCCGCTCTGTCGAAGCGGGTCAGCTCCATCTCGACGACCCACTTGGTGGCCGACACGTACCCGTAAAGGCCGGGTACTACCAGCCGGGCCGGGTAGCCATGCTCGATCGGCAGCGGCTGACCGTTCAGGCCGACGGCCAGCAGCGCGTCGCGGCCGTCGGTGAGCGCCTGCACCGGCGTGCCGGCGGTGAACCCGTCGATCGACGTCGAGAGCACCATATCGGCATCCGCGTGCACACCGGCCACCGCGAGCAGATCAGCTAGCCGGTAGCCTGTCCAGACGCCCGTCGAAATCAGGTTGCCACCAACGGGATTCGACACGCAGGTTAGCGTCGTCAATGTTTCCACGACGTCGAAGTGGACGAGGTCGTCGAAGCTGTAGGTGGCTGCGTGGTCCACCATGCCGTGGATGCGCAGCCTCCAGTCGCCGTGGCTGAGTTGGGGAACACTGAGCGCGGTGTCCACCCGGTAAAAGTCGGAGCTCGCGGTGATAAAGCTCGGCAGCGCAACCCCTTTCGGTTGCACATCAGCAGGTATCGGTGGCAACGATCTGCGCGGTCGGGGAAGTGTGAAGCTGTTGCGATCGCCGGCCACCGAATGCACCAACCGCGTGATGACCGCACCCACCACGCCACTTGCTACGCCAAATCCGAGCACTCCCAACATGACCAACTTGCGCCGGCCGGCATCCGGCTCGTCGTGGTCGGCTCTGTCTTCCGCGTCTCCGTTGTCGGCCCAGAACCGATGGGTGAGCAGGCGAAGGGTCGCCACCCCGCAGGCGGCGCCCGCGACGGTAGGGATGGTGTCGAGTGCTGTCGCACCCTGCCGCCACAGCACTGCAATACATCCGAGGACCCCCGCCGCGCCAATCGCGGCGCTGCCGTACGGGCGGCGCTGGGTCTCGAGTGTCCCGGCGATTGCGGCGATCGTAGCGATCACCGCGAGCACGACGACGGCCACGAAGAGTTTGTCCAGAGAGCCCAGGGTCTGAATCGCCCACTCTTTGATCGGACCCGGTGTCACGTCGACGGCCACCGAGCCGATCGCAGCACGCGCATCGGCGCGCGCACCGAACGGGATGCCCACCAGCTGCGCTACCCCGAGCGAGACGGACGCGGCGGCAACCCCAGCGATCATCCGCGGATTGGACGGGGCGACGACCATCGAACTACTGTACTCGCGTTCCCCTTAATGACCGCAAACGCCTTGCTGTGCAGGCGAACCGGCGACACCGGCATACTGCCGTCCTACCCGGTTTGTTGCGAATTCTGCGGACTATGCGGGTACTTCTCGCCGAAAAATCGCTCGGAGCCGGCATTTCGCACAGTGGTCGCCGGTGGGGACGGGTCTGGCAGGCGCGACGCACACGCCACCAAGACAGAGCTAGCGCCTTATTCGACAACCACCGCCATCGACGCGGTGAATGTGTGCAACGCGTTGCGGCCGGCGATCGGGCCGATCTCTCCGGCGGCGAAGAAACCGGCCAGCGGAATTCCACCCATCAGTTCGCAGATCGTCGACGCGTCGTGGTCGGCGACTCCGAACATGCGCCGACCCCGCGCATTGCAGGTGAACAACAGCGCGCCAACCGGACGCCCAGGCGCCTCGTCCGCCGCCCGCTCCACGGCCAGCCGCAGGTCCTTGTCGGCGCTCACCGCGTCACGAACCTGAAACTGCACCGTCGCACCGACTTCGACCGCCTGGCCGATCTCGATCGCCCCCGTTGCGGGGTCGGCGCCCAACAACCCACGAATTATGAAGTCGCCCTGACCCGGAGCCGCCAGGTGCTCATCGGCGACGATCCCGATCTGCACGCCACGGCTGACCACTTCCTGCTCGCCGCGCGGCAGCCCCTCGACGATCTCCCGCAACCGCTGCAGCGGGGGCCGGCCGCCCAGCTCGGTGATCACGTCGTCGTCCGCGCCGGTGACGATGTAGGGATGGCCGATCGGCCGGCAGCCCTGCGACACGATCGGGATCGCGTGGCTGCGGGGCAGGCGCACGCCAACCAGCCCCGAGCTGAGCACGTGGTGGTCGCGGAACAGCCGGGTCTCACCGGATGCGCGCCCACCGCTGACCAGCCCGCCCACCACCGTCGTTCCCGGCAGGTCGGTGTTGAGGTGCTCGACCAGCAGATGCGACGGGAACGTGTACGGGTCCGACAGCACCAGGTACACATCCGTCGCGGCCGGCTCGAACCGGTAACCGGTGAGCAGGCCACCCGAGCCGGTGGCGACGAAGTCCAACTCGAACGTCTCGGCGGGCAGGCCCGATGCCAGCCACATCGCCACCGCGGGCTCGCGCTCCATCTCGCGGCTGCCGACGACCACCGCCTGGGCCACGCCACCGATCAACGCCGGCGGCTCAACCGTCTCGTGCACCGCGTTGAGGATGCCGACCGCCTCGTCGCTGTGGGACCACGAGGCCAGCAGCACAGCCAGCGACGGCGCGTCACCGGCGAGCTCGTCGCGCGCCAGCTCCGCCGCCTCCGCCGCGGCCTTGCGTCCATCGGGCGCGGTGGAAACCCCCACTCCAATCCGCACCCTTCCATCATGCGCCGCCCAGGCTGCGACGAAACGTTCAATGCCGCGGCCGTATCGACGGTCATGATCGGTTCGGAGGCGACAATTGGATCAGCCTTCCCCGAGTGGGCAATCACCGAACCGCGGAGTTGATCGGACTGTTATCGGCGCAACGAGAATTCACGGCTTACGGCCCGTCGTACTGGGCCGTCATCGCTGTGTTCGCGATCGGCTCAGGGCTTCTTGTCTGGGTCGGACGCTCGCAAACCGAACCGCAAGCCCGGCGCCTAGGCCGCATCCTTGGCGCGGTGACCGCCGCGATATACGGCGTGATGTTGGTCTATTCACTGGTGCCGCCCACCATCAGCGAGTCGGTACCACTTCGCCTGACCGATCTGGCGACCATCGCGGCGGCCTACGCGCTGTGGTCGCAGCGACACTGGGCCTTTGCACTGACCTACTACTGGGGTCTCACGTTGAGCACGCAGGCGTTGATCTCACCGGTTCTGAAGAGTCCGGAGTTCCCCAACTACAAGTTCCTCGGTTTCTGGGCGATTCACCTGCTCGTCGTGTGGGCAGCCATCTATCTCACCTGGGGCCGCAGGAAACGGCCCACGTGGCGCAGCTACCGCTTCGCGGTGGCGGTCACGGTTGTTTGGGCAGCAGCTACCTTCACGTTCAACAGCATCGCGGGAACCAATTACGGCTTCCTCAACGGAAAGCCCCACACGGCATCCCTATTGGACGTACTGGGCCCGTGGCCGATGTACATACTGACTGCGGCCGTGCTCATCCTGGTCGTGTGGGCTCTGATGACCTGGCCGTGGCAGCGAACAGAACGCTAAGCCGAAATCCCCCGCGGGCTTCGGATACCGGCCCGACTGTCCGCCCGAACTCGCTACGCTGCCAAAGATAAGCATCGACAACGGCTCCCAGCCATCCCGGACTCGTCTACGGAGCCCGGCCAGTAAGCCGTCTGTGCTTAAGGTCATTGCTGGTGGAACCGTCTTGGTGACGCTCGCTGCGGCGTCTTCGAGTGGCTATGCAGCCCACCCTGCAGTAACGGACAGCGCCCAGGTAACGCAGGTTCAACATGCCTTTCCCACTCCTGGCTATGCACCGCAGACAGCAGTGAGCGAGAGCGCCCAGCCGGCCCAGGCGCCGGATCCGTCTCCCACATCTGACACCACGCTTGACTTCCCAACAGTCTCCAAGCTGATGAACGATGCTGTTGCCGCACAACGGCTGCCAGGTGCTGTGGTGGTGATCGGGCACGGCGGCAACGTCGTCTTCCACCAGGCTTATGGCGCGCGCAAGCTTGCCGGCGAACCGGGGCTCGACGGATCACCTGCACCGGCCGAGCCGATGACCGAGGACACGATCTTCGACATCGCGTCGTTGACCAAGTCCCTCGCGACCGCGACAGCGGTCATGCAGCTGTACGAGCAAGGCGCGGTGCAGTTCGACGATCCCGTGCAAAAGTATTTCCCTGACTTCAACCCAGCCAACGATCCGCAGCGCGCACGGGTGACGCTTCGGATGTTGCTGACGCACACGTCAGGCGAACCGGTAGACGTCAACCTCGCCGACCCGTGGGGACTGGACCGAGCCGACAAAACAGAAGGCATTCATCGGGCACTCACCACGCCGCTGCAGTCGGTCCCCGGTGCGGGTTTCCGCTACTCCGACATTAACTTCATTCTGCTCGGCGCGCTGGTCGAGAAAGTCACTGGCGAGCCAGAAGACGTCTACGTTCAGCGCAATGTCTTTGCGCCACTTGGCATGGCAGAAACCCGCTACCTTCCTGCAAGCAAAGCATGTGGCCCGCATACGATTAGAGGAACTGCGATCGCCTGGACCCCCGCGGCAAAAGCACTCGTGCCGGCCGCCTGTCCGGCTGGGACGTGGAGCACCAGTCTCTTGTCGCGCATCGCACCAACCGCACGCGACGAGGAAAGCAGAGCCGATCCAGCCAAGAACCCCGATTACGACGCGCTGCTTCGAGGCACTGTGCACGATCCGACCGCGCGCCGCATGGGGGGAGTGGCCGGGCATGCCGGGGTGTTCGCGACGGCGCAAGACGTCAGCATCTATGCGCAGGCCCTGCTTGATCGGCTTGCCGACCGCCCGAGCAAGTTTCCGCTCACGCGAGCAACTTTGGAGTTGATGACGATTCCCGAGCAGCCCGGACATACACCTAACCAAGTCGAAGCAGCCAACAATGCCCGAAAAGCTACCGCTCCGAAGTACCCGGTGATCAACGGACAGAACCTATTTGGCTTTGGCTGGGACATCGATACGTTCTATTCGATGCCGCGAGGCGTGGTTTTTCCGGTCGGAAGCTTTGGAAATACCGGGTTTACCGGAACGTCGCTGTGGATGGACCCGGGCTCAGATACCTACTTCATTCTGCTCTCGAACGCCATCCATGTGCGCGGCAGTACACCGATCTCGGATCTGCGTGGTGAAGTGGCTACGGCGGCAGCCCAAACGTTGCATCTTTACGGCAGTGGCGGCTAGGCCGGGCGGCTACCACAAACTCGACCTCATTTACGCGGCCCACGACCTGATCGCCGGGTGCGAAAGATGGTCAGCCACAGATGTATCCACGACTTCGCAGCCGACATCGACGCGGCGCTTCGACATTGAGGCCACCAGACGCGACATGCTGGTTCTTCGTCCGGGACTGTGGGGCGGTAGTGTGGGGCACCACCTGACCGTCGGTAGCCACACCAGCCACATCAGCACCGGCACTGGGCATGACATGCTGCCCGAAAGCGATACCGCAGGCGATATCACCTACCGCAACAGGTACGTGATAGCACATGCGACATCAAGTTCGAAAAGGTGTAATCCCTCCTCGCAGCCATAACCGGAGGTCGGGCGCGGTGGTACCATTACGAGGGTAGAGAGGTACCTTCATGGCGTTGAACATCAAAGATCCGTCGGTCCACGAAGCGGTCAAGGAGATCGCGAGAATCACAGGCGAGTCGCAGGCGCAGGCTGTGGCGACCGCCGTCAACGAGCGTCTCGCCAAATTGCAGAGGGACGATCTTGCCGCGCGGCTCCTGGTCATCGGGCACAAAACCGCGAGCCGAATGAGCCCAGAGGCTAAGCGGCTAGACCACGGTGACCTGCTCTACGACGAGCGAGGGCTCCCGGCGTGATTGCAGACACGTCGGCAATCATCGCGATCCTCACCCAGGAGGACGATGCAGCGCTCTACGCCCAAGCCATCGCCGGTGCCAATGTGCGAAGGCTTTCCGCGGCAAGCTATCTCGAATGCGGGATCGTCCTAGACGCCCAGCATGACCCGATCATCAGCAGGGGTCTGGACGAGCTTCTCGAGGAAGCCGAGTTCGTGGTGGAGCCGGTGACCGAGCGCCAGGCCCGGCTGGCCCGCCAGGCCCACGCAGATTTCGGCAAGGGCAGCGGCCACCCGGCCGGTTTGAACTTTGGTGATTGCCTGTCCTACGCGCTGGCGCTCGATATGCGCGAGCCGCTGCTGTGGAAAGGCCATGACTTCGGCCACACGGGCGTCCAATCCGCCCTGGAGGCGTGAATTAGCAGCCCAGAGTTTCTGATCTCCACAACGGAAAAATCAGCACCGAGGCCAGGCGGCTTCGCGTCAACACGCTAAAGGTCGAGCGCAGCGCGCAGCCGATCGGCGTCCATCCCGCCGCGCGCGGCTTCGCCGGCGGGGAAGCTGTCCAGCAGTTTGATCAGGTCGCCGCGCCGGGTGGGGTCATCGGCAGCCTGCCGCGGCGTGTAGCCGTCGAGCACGGGGATGGGCTCATCAAGCCACTTGGCCTCGTAGTCGCGGATGAATCCCTCCAGGGCCGCAGCCACTTTGGGGTCGTCGGGGTCCAGCGCGTCCTCGTCAGCAATCGCCATCTGCCTGGCCAACTCGGCGGCCTCGCGAGCATCGCGCACCGCGCGGCGGGCGTCGTCGAGCACCTTCATCGCGGGGTCGAGGCGGCGCAACGTGGCGAGCACGCGATCCATCCGCTTCTCGCTATTGGTCTGCACCGCCACCAGTTCGCCGTCGAGCGCCAGCGTGGCCCGAATCCGTTCCATGCCATGGGTGGTGACGCGCTCGAACCATCGCGGCGGCTTCTCGTCGTCGGTCCGGTCGTACATGTCGTCGAGGGCGGCCTCGATGCCGGCCAAGTCGCTCAGGCGCACGGTGGCCTCGCAGATGGCCAACGGATCGCCCTCGGTGTTGGTCAGCATCGGCGGCGCGAACCGACGGCTCAGCTGCGCCACCAGCTCCGCCGGGTCCGGTTCGGTGTCGAGCAGATCGATCAAACGGTCACGCTCATGCAGCGCAACAGGTTCCACCCCGCCGAAGAACTGCATGGTGTCGCCAGCGGGCAGTACGTGTGCGCAGACCAGCTGCCCGGGCTTCAGCTGACGGCTGGCCGCCCGTTCACGCATCTCATGGGTGTCGCCGGTTCGCACGTCGCGCACCGTGACCCCCTTTCCGCGGCGCACCTGCTCAACCTCGAACACCGACCGCTCCGAAAGCAGCCACTGCTCGGCCAGCAGCCGCTCGTCGTCGGGCAGCAGCGACCCGCGCACCTCAAGGAACTCCGCGAACGCGCCGCCCTCGAACAGAACCGCGTCGATCACCAGAGGATCGTCCAGCGCCGCGGTCAGTGCGTCGGGATCATCGCCGGTGTAGCGGCAGCGTTCGTAAGCCGCCGCGAACAAGAGCTCTCGCCATCCGGTCAGCAGCGCGTGCTGGACGGCCTTCGCATACAGCCAGCGGGCCCGCTCGGCCAGCGGCAACTGCTCGCGCCCGAGATGGCACTTCTTGTACTTGCGGCCAGACCCACACCAGCACAACTCATTTCGGCCGATATCGGAGCGCGGCTCGGCCCGGTACTGCTCCAGCAACTCCACCAGTGGATAGTCCGGCTCGGCGCCGGCCCGGCGCAGCAACGCCAACCCACGCTCGACGTCGCCACGATCGGAGGCGAAGCGGGCAAGGTCGAGCAGCGGCAGCGGCCAATCCGGGTCCATCGACTCGGCGGCCAGCAGCTCACGCTCGGCCGCGTCGATATCGCCGACCCGCTCCAGCGCCACCGCACGCAGCCAGCGAAACGCCACCCGCGCCACGCGCGGCACCTTCGGCTCCAGTATTGCGGCGAACACGACCAGCGCGGCCGCCCCGTCGCGGTCGGTGCCGATCGTCTCGGCCACCATCAGCTCAGCCAGCAGCGGATCAGCGAGTGCGACTCCGAGTTCGCCGAGCAGATCGATGAACCGGTCCGGTGTCTGCGCCGCCTGGCCGACGGCGGCCAACGCGTCCTGCAGCAGCTCGTCCGCGTCGTCTGCATCGAGCAGCCGTAGCGCCAGCTGGTCGTGGACCTGGACCAGCGTGTAGAGCGCGAACGCGTCCTCGGGGTCAAGGTCATGCCGCTCGGCTAACCTTGCGCAGCCGCGGTCGAAAAACCAACGGTCGAAATCGAAGTCGTGCGGTGCGAGCCACTCGCCGCGGTGTGCCAGACCGAACTCGTCGACGATCTCGCATAGGGGCGGCAGCGGCTTGGTGAACAGATCCGGGTGCTCGACGCACGCCGTCCACACCGCCGCGTCGAAGTACACCGGCTCGTCGCCGACCGCCCCAGCAAGCCGGGCGCCGGCCTCCGGGCGTGGTGCGACCGCGGTGACCTGCTCGACCACGAGACCGTGTTCACTGAGCCGCACCCCGACCAGGTCGCCCTCGGTCACGCCCAACTCCTGCAGCTTGCCCGGCGCCAGCAGCAGCGCGCCGCCCGGGCCGAGAACCTCGGGCGGGATGTCTCTTAGCTCGAGCAGCTCCTCGTCGAACTCGGCCAGCACGACTTGGGCCGCGGACCCGTCGGTGAGCCGCCGGTATTCGGCGTGGTCGCACAGCGCGGTGATCGGGTCCAGGTCCGGGGTAACCGTGAGGATGTCGTGGGCCACCTCGTCGGCTCCGAGGCGGTGCGTGAACACTCGGCCGGCCAGCACGGCCGGCAGCCATACCCACCGCTCGTCGACTAACTCCCTTGTGGGGTAGATGATTTCGGTGACCACGTTGCGGACTACGGCATGCGGATCGGATACGCCGATCTCCCGCAGATGTTGCTCGAGGTCGTCTTTGTGCAAGGGGCCGTGCTCGCCCAGGATTTTGGCAACCGCCCCGGTCGGATCCGCTGGTTCCGCCACGGCGACCAGCCTAAGCGCCAGTCGGCAGAACCGGGAGCAGTGTGCTTCGTCGGGCCGTGCTGAGTCGGTTTAGGCACCTAATGTTCGGAAGCCAGATCTGACACGCGGGTGGGAAATGATAGCGCCGGTGATATCACGGGCCAGGCGCGCACACAGCACCGGTGACGCTCTGCGACGCGTGATAGCACATGCGATACCAAGTTCGGAAAGGTGGTATCCCCTCAGACAGCGACGGGGGAGACTGCTGCGATTCACTATCGGACACAGGCCCCCAACCCACACTGAAGGGATGAGTGGGAAAGCCGCCGGACGCCGACACAACTAGGTCAGCGCACCTGGGCGTCCGGATCCGAATCGGGGAGGGGGTCGTCTCGGCCTCGGCGGGCATGGTCGCGCCATTTTCGGTATCCACGCCGTGCAGCGAAAACGCCGACGACCGCGGTCACGCACCACACCGCTATCGCCGCGTATGCCAACGACTTCGACCGGTCCGCGATCGAGGCGCCCAGCGATGTGTAGACGAACGCCCGCGGCGCCGAACCGATGAACGCGCCAATCGCCATCTGCCACAACGGGACTCCGAACCCCCCGAACGCATAGGAGGCCAGCGCATCCGATATGCCCGGGACGAAGCGCTGACCCACTACCGCCCACAAGCCGCCCCGTTCGATCAGCCCGTCGATGCGCTCGGTGCGTGGCGCCCCGAGCAGGGCCCGCGCGCTGTCTCGCCCCGCGCGTCGGCCGACGAGGCTGGCGACCACCGCGGTGCCCACCGTCGCACCTAGCGTCACGAAGATCCCCAGCAACGGGCCGAACAAAAACCCGCTACCTGCGGCCAGAACCGGGCCCGGCACAAACATCGCACCCAGCACAGCCGACACCACCACGTAGGTCAGTGGCGCTGCCGGGCCCGTCGCCGACACCGTGCGCCGCACCACCTCGACGTCGATCACTCGCCTGACCGCTGCCAGGTAGAACAGCACCAGCAGGAAACAGGCGAACACCGCGAGCCGCATGATGTGGCGTCGTCGGGATTTCGCGGAAGAGATGTTGGTCATGCTGGCAGCGATTCTTCCGTACCGACGCTGTCGGGCCCGGTGCACCTGGCTGACGTAGGTTGGGGCCGTGGCGAGAACCGACAACGACACCTGGGAGATCACTGAGAGTGTGGGCGCGACGGCGCTGGGCGTGGCGGCGGCGCGCGCGGCGGAGACCGAGAGCGAGCACCCGCTCATCCATGATCCGTTCGCGCGGGTTTTCCTCGACGCCGCCGGCGACGGAGTGTGGAACTGGCACTCCGCTCCGGAGCTGCCGGCCGAGGTCGTCGAAGCCGAACCCGATCTGCCCCTGCGAATGCAGGCGATGGTCAGCTACATGGCTTGCCGGACAGCGTTTTTCGACACCTTCTTCGTCGACGCCACGCGAGCGGACATCGGTCAGGCGGTGATTCTGGCGGCCGGGCTGGACGCCCGGTCGTGGCGGTTGCCATGGCCGGACGGCACCACGGTCTACGAGCTCGACCAGCCCAGGGTGCTGGAGTTCAAGTCATCGACGTTGCGGGCCCACGGTGCCGAGCCGACGTGCAATCGGGTCGAGGTGCCGGTGGATTTGCGTCAGGACTGGCCGGAGGCGTTGCGGCAGGCCGGTTTTGACGCCTCGGCACCGAGTGCATGGTCAGCTGAGGGGCTGATGCCGTATTTGCCTGCGGCGGCCCAAGATCTGCTGTTCGAGCGGGTGCAGGGCCTTACTGTCGCCGGCAGCCGGATCGCTGTGGAGGCGCTTGGGCCGAAGTTCATGGACCCCGAGGCCCGCGCGAGGCGGCGTACGCGGATGGAGCGGGTCCGCGCGTTGATGGCAACGGTCGACCCGCAGCGCGAGGTGCCCCGCACCGACGAGCTGTGGTACTTCGAGGAACGCGAAGACGTCGGCGACTGGTTGCGCCGCCACGGCTGGGACGTGACGGTAACGCCCTCGCCGGAACTGATGGCCCGCTATGGCCGCACGGCTCCGAAAGAGGTCGAGGACGGCGTCCCGCAGAATCTGTTCGTGTCCGCGCAGCGAACCGGGTAGCGCGGCCGTCTCAGCGCCCCGGGGCAGCGGTGGGCAAGCCGGCTGCCGTGGCAGCCGCGGGCAGGGTCAAGGCTTGCCGGTGCGCTCGCGATGTTTGCACCCCGGCCAGCAGCAGGGGCGGCGCATGCCTTCTTGCAGCTCCTCTTGGGTGCGGCGGATGCGGCGCTGTCGCGTTTTGTCTTGCTTGGCATCCTCGACCCAGCAGATGAACTCGTTGCGGGCCAACGGCGTGATGTCGTTCCAGGCAGCCAGTGCCGTGGAGTTGGCGATCAGTGCCTCGCGCAGGTCTGCGGGCAGCTTGTGCACCACCCCACCGGATACTTTTGGACTCACGGCGGCCAGGATAACCGCTACCGCTTGTACATTCGGGCGATGACAGGCAAGGCCAACGGAGTCGGTATGAACCGGGAAGAGCCCAGGAAGGTTCGCACGTGGGGTGCGCCCGGCACCACCGATGCGCGGCCACGGTCGGCGGCTTTCAGCGCGTCGGCGACGACCCGTTCGGGGGGAACCTGGGCGAATGCTGGCATCCGGCTGACTAGGAAGTCGGCGTCGTTGGCCGCCTGAAACTCCGTGGGTACCGGTCCGGGGCAGACGGCGGTGACCGTCACCCCGCTGTCGGCGACCTCGGCGTGCACCGCCTCGGACAACCACAGCACGTACGCTTTGGCGGCGGCGTAGCCGGCGTTGTACGGGGCGGGCTGGAATCCCGACACCGACGACAGGTTGATGATCGCGCCGCGGCCGCGATCGACCATGCCGGGCAGGTAGCGCAGCATCAGGTCCACCACCGCCTCGACATCGACGTGCAGCATCTGCAGTTCTTTGTCGCGGCCTTCGGCGCCGAACTTGGTGTAGATGCCCAGGCCCGCGTTGTTCACCAGGATGTCGACCTGTGCGCCCAGCTCGTCGATGCGTTGGGCCAGCCGGTCACGGTCCTGCGGGACCGCCAGATCGGTACCGACCGCGACGGCGTGCTCGTCGCCGCCAAGTTCCGCGCACAACTTTTGCAGCCGGCCCTCCCGGCGGGCGGTGACGACGACGCGGTAGCCGCGGGCCACGAGTTGACGGGCGAATTGTTCGCCGATGCCGGAGGACGCGCCGGTGACGACGGCGACCGACCCGGGCGATGGCGGTGGAAGTGTCATTCGGCGAGCCTATTGCATTGGTGAAGCATCGATCTGGTTGACCGGAAAGACTGTTACCGGCTTGCGCTAACGGCGCATCGGCGTGTCAGTAGTAGTGGCGGCGACCGCCGACGGCGTGTCCCATCCTTCCCGCAACCATCAGCAGCAGGCCGACGACAAGGAGGATGATTCCGACGACTAAGCAAAGATGGGCGTAGGCGAAGGTCGGGACGAGGGCAGGGAGGACGAGTCCGAGAACAATAAGGACGATTCCGATGGTGATCATGATATTTGCCTGATTTCGATGCAGATGCTTAGAGAATGACGGCTGTCGGGTTAGTGCTTGAAGGCGTCTTTGATCTTCGCTCCCGCCTGTTTGGTATTGCCTTTTAACTGACCGGCGCGTCCCTCGGTGCGTAGTCGGGTGTTGCCGGTGGCGCGGCCGAATAGCTTCTTGGTGACGCCCTTGGCTGCTTCGGCCTTGTGGGCGATCTTCTTACCGATGCTCATTGCGGATTCTTTCTTTTCGGTGCTCACAGACCGCGACCGCGACCTGCCCCTATCGACCCGGAGGTCGACGCTTAACGACGTCCGCCGACGTGCGCGGTACCCCTCGGTTGTGGACCGCGCGGCCAGCGACCGAACAGAGAAGCCCTCTTCCGGCGGGTCGTAGCGGCCGCCGGGGTCACCGCTTCGCCGGCCTGCGGTCCTGCGGGCCCGGCGTCGCGGTTCGCAAACGCCGCTTCACGCTGGGACCTTCCGAGCTCGCGTCTGGCGTCGCGCCCGCGGACCGCGGTGCGTCGAGCACCGGCCAGCAACACACTGAGGCCCAGCATTGCCAGCGCGCCAATCACGATCCCGAAGAGGAACAAAGTGCCGGTCGACCCGGTGACGTGATAACCGAACACGGCGAAGTTCTCGGTCAACGGGTGAGCGGCTCCCGCATTGTTCAGCACGCCGGTGACGCCGACGATCGCGGCGACAAGTAGAACAACTAATCCAACGATGACGAGCATGTCGACACCTCTAATCCTGGTATAGAACTCCAGTACACGCGCGAAACGCAGCGCTGTCAACGCTGTAGACATGTATTGTCGACCTACAATGTTCCCGTCACGAAAGTGCTCGTCACCGTTGGCAAAACTGAACGGACGCTCCGTCGCGCCGAACTAGCGCCCGGTTGGACGCCAGGCCAGCCCTGGTGGTGTCAACGGCGTAGGTCTACAGTGGGGACATACTCAGCCAAGAAGATCAGGTGCTTAACCGATGACTCAGCCTCGACAGGGACGATCAGGTTCCGGGCACACCGCCAAGACGCCCGACTCCGACCAGGAGGACGAGGAGAGCAGTCCGATCACTCGCGAAGCGGTGCTGGCGTGTGCGCTCGAAATTATCGATCGTGATGGTGTCGACGGGCTCTCGATGCGCCGCCTCGGCGAGGCGGT
>NZ_CAXUCH010000003.1:52717-53120 GCF_964249325.1 uncultured Mycobacterium sp.
GTGATCCGATGGTGCTCTACCGGCATGTGCCCAACAAGGCCGCCGTTCTCGACGGGGTAGTCGAGCTGGTCTTCGAGCAGTTGTCGGTAGACACGACAAGCCCGGGCTGGGTCGCGGCTCTGCGGACCCTCGCCCACGACTTCCGCGATTTAGCGCGTGCACACCCAAATGTGGTGCCGCTCTTGGTCACCCGACCGCTCTCGACACCCCTCGGGATGCGGCCGCGTGGGATCCTAAAGAATCTCGAAGACGTCGTTGCGCTGCTGACTCGGGCCGGCTTCGACGGCATTGACGCGCTGCATGTGTACCGTGCGTTGTTCGCGTTTCTGTTCGGACATGTCCTAACGGAACTTCAGGAAATCGTCGAACGTCCCGAGGAAACAGACCACGTATTGCGGCTCGG
>NZ_CAXUCH010000003.1:53130-60330 GCF_964249325.1 uncultured Mycobacterium sp.
GGCCTCTACCGGCTGCCGATCGCCGAATTCCCCCACTTACGTAACCTCGCGCCGACCTGGGCGTCCTACGACGGTCTTGCCGAACTAGACCGCGGACTCGACATCCTGCTCAGCGGGTTGGCCGCCCACCTCGGCCGCCCCGGCCCGGAGGTTCCTGAGGGGACACCCGGTCCGGGTCGACGTAAACAAACCACCTAGAACGGACGTGACCGCGATGTTGCCGCACTCGAATCTCCCCACCAAGTCCCTCGGCCCGCCAGAAGCCTCAACCCACCTCGGCTCAATGTTCGTGAGACGCCCATGGCAATAGCAGACGTGGCCGAATACGCCCATCTGAGCGGCGAGGACCTGGAAGGGCTCGGTGTCGCCTTGGACGCGATCCGCCGGGATGTCGAGGATTCGCGTGGCGAAAAAGACAGGGCATACATCCGGCGCGCCATCGCATTTCAGCGATGCCTCGAGGTCGCCGCGCGGCTGGTTGTCGCCGGGAGCCGCAGAAAAGTCGGCTGGGCCCTCGGCACCACAGCGCTCGCCGTGGCCAAGAGCATCGAGAACATGGAACTTGGCCATAACATCTGCCACGGCCAATGGGATTGGATGAACGACCCAGAAATCCATTCCAGCACCTGGGAGTGGGACATGGCGGGCGTCTCGTCCCAGTGGCGCCACTCCCACAACTACCGCCACCACATGTTCACCAACGTCATCGGCATGGACGATGACCTCGGCTACGGGGTCATGCGGGTCACCCCCGACCAACAGTGGCGGCCGAGTAGCCTGGTGCAGCCCTTGCGAAACCTGTTGTTGGCGATCATGTTCGAATGGGGCATTGCACTGCAAGCCTGGGAATCGAAGTGTCGTAGCGCGGCGACCGGCGTGAAGAAATCCGTCTATACCCGTGCGCTGATCCGCAAGATCGTTCGCCAGGCCGGCAAGGATTATCTGTTCTTTCCCGCACTCAGTTGGCGGCGGTGGCGTCGTACCCTCGTGGCAAACGTGGCCGCCAACCTGCTCCGCAATGTGTGGGCGTACGTGGTGATCTGCTGCGGGCACTTCGCCGACGGCGCAGAGAAGTTCACCGCTGCCGTGCTGGAGGGTGAGACGAAGCCGGAGTGGTATCTGCGACAAATGCTGGGTACCGCGAATTTCCACGCCGGGCCGGTGATGGCGTTCCTGAGCGGCAACCTCTGCTATCAAATCGAACACCACCTTTTCCCTGATCTCCCGAGTAACCGCTATGCGGAGATCGCGGACAGGGTGCGAGGTGTGTGCAAGAGCTATGACCTGCCGTATACGACCGGTCCTTTGGCTCGCCAGTACCTGCTCACCTTCCGGACAATCTGCAAGTTGGCGTTGCCGGATCGGTTCCTCGCTTCCGCCTCCGATGACGCACCCGACGCGGGCGTCGGAGATCGCCGGCATGTGTGACCCTCAGCGGTCTGGGGCAGCCGTTGCCAGGAGCCGCGTGGCGGTAACCACGTGTCTTGTCGACAAGTGGGCAGACAGCTGACGTGGATCTCCCGATGCACAGGTATGGATTGACCGCATCGACGTGGCATAGTGCGAATCAGCACTGGGACCTGGCTTGAAGGTGGGTACTCTGCAGCCGCTGGGCCAATCCGCTCGCTCGCACTGCCCGCCGACCGATGGCCGCCCGCACCGCAGCGTCGGACCCGACAACCCACACCTTTCGCTTGGCGCGAGTCACCGCGGTACAGAACAATTCCCGGGTCAACAGCGGCGAATCCTCCTGCGGCAGAACCACTGTCACCTCCTTGGCTTGGCTGCCCTGGGATTTGTGGATCGTCAACGCGTGCATGGTCTCGACGTCGCTGATCCGGCTGGTCGCGAAGTCAAGCGGCCCAGCTGCGCCGGCGATCACCGCCCTCAAGCCGTCCGGTCCGGCCACCACCACGCCGGTGTCGCCGTTGTAGACACGCAACCCATAGTCGTTCGCCGTCACGATCAGCGGCCGCCCCGCATACCACTCCGACCACGGTGGCTGACCCGTCTCGTCGGAAAGCCACGTCTCCACCTGCCGGTTCCAGTGCTGCACGCCGTAAGGACCGTGGCGGTGCGCACACAGCAGCCGATGCTCGTCCAGCGTCGCCAACGCCTCGTCGGCGGCGCCTAACAGCGCAGCCTCGCGCAGCCGAAGTGCATGAGGCACGACGATGGAACGCAGATGCTCGCTCGGGTCGTCGGTTTCGACGAACTCGATATGCTGGTCGCCCGACCGCAACAATCCCAGCGCGCCGTCCGCGTCGCCGGCCCGGATGGCGTCGGCCAGGGCGCCGATCGCCTTCCCGAACCGGTGCACGGTCCTCAGCGCCGCCACCCGTACGTCATCGCGGGCCGATAGCCCGTCCACCAAATCGGCCAGCACCGCACCGGCTTCTACCGAGGCCAGCTGATCGGCGTCGCCGACCAAAATCAGCCGGGCATCCGGGCGCACCGCCTCCAAAAGCCGCGCCATCAGTGTCAGCGACACCATCGACGTCTCGTCGACCACAATCACGTCGTGCGGCAACCGATTTCCGCGATGGTGCCGAAATCTCGACGACGACCCCGGCCGCCTGCCCAGCAGCCGGTGCAATGTCATCGCCTGCAGCTCACCCAGGCGTGCCTGATCGGCGGCGTCAAGCTTGGCCACCTCGATGGCCACCGCCTCTTGCAGCCGAGCCGCCGCCTTGCCCGTGGGCGCCGCCAACGCAATCCGCGGCCGCGACGACCCCGCGAGCTCCGCCTGCTTGGCCAGCAGTGCCAGCAGCCGCGCGACCGTGGTGGTCTTGCCCGTGCCGGGGCCACCGGTCAACACGGTCACGGCTTGCGACAGCGCAATTTCGGCTGCCTGCCGCTGCTCCTCGTACCCTGGCGGGAAAAGTCGCTCGAAGGCGGCCAGTTCGGCTGTCTGCCTGGACACCAGCAACGCCAGCAGGTCGTCGCATACCTGCTTTTCCTCGCGCCAGTACCGGTCTAGGTAAAGCAGCCTCTCGTCGTCGAGATGCAGGACCGGCGAGTCGCCGAGCAGGCTGCTTGCCCGCACCGCCGCCAGCCAATCCGCCAACTCTGGCCACGGGACGTCCTCAGCGCCGACCGCCGAAGCTACCGTTGACAAATCGACGCACACCGATCCGCTCCGCAGCGCCCGCACCAGCAGCGCCACCGCCAGCGCCACCCGCTCGTCGGGTTCATTACCCAGCTCGCAGATCCGACCGGCGACATGCACATCGGAGACGTCCAGAACGTCGGCCTCATTGAAGGCACGCAGCACACCGGTTGCGCCGACGGCGACTTCGGTCTCTACGAGAGTCATGCCGCCTGCCTCCCCGCGTCGAGCAAATCGGAGAGCGCGACCACCAGCTCGGCCGGCGGCCGCCAGCTGAACACTCCGCACGGATTCCCGTCGACCACCGGGGTATCAGCACCGCACATGCCCCGCACGAACAGATACAGCACCCCGCCCAGATGTACCGCCGGATCGTAGCCGGGTTGTCGCCACCGCAGAAACCGGTGCAGCACAACCACATACAACAGCGCCTGCAGCGGATAGTCCGAATGCAACATGGCCTCGGCGAGCCGCGCATGGCTGTAATCGGCCGCAGTGTCGCCGAGCTGGTTGGTCTTGTAGTCGACCACCAGGTAGCGCGGGCCGGGGATCCGCAACACAACGTCGATGGAGCCGGCCAGATACCCGCGCAGCGACTGCCCACCCAACCCGGCCGACGTCAGCCGATCGGCATAAGGCGCCAGCGGGTCACCTAAAGGCAGGTGCAACCGCAGCAGCTCACCCACATCGGACAACGACACATCCGGTGCAGCACCGCGCAGATCACCGCCGGCCAAGGGAATCTCGAAGTCCAGCTCCCGCAGACGGTCTCGTACCCCGATCTGCCGCAATGTCAGCCCGCCTGCCAACGGCCCTAGCGGTGCTTCATACATCGGCACTAGCGCAGCGGCCAGCTCGGCGGCGGAAACATCAACCGGCCACCATGCCAAGTGTCGTCGCACCTGCTCCTCCAGCTCGGCCGCAAAACGGGCTGCCGACGGGTCCGCCGTCTCCAGCACCGCGTGCACCAACGACCCGAACGTTGCGCCGGACGGCATTCCAGCCAGCGGTGAGGCGATATCCACACCGTCACCGGACGCGGTGACCACCACGCCTTCCACCTCGTCGTCGCGCGTCCCAACCTCGGGCTCGCTTTCCACGCCAACGACCTCCGCCCCGCGAACCAGCGCCGAATACGAAGTGCGCCGCCAGCTGGTGTCGATCGCGCGGTGGAAATGCCGTACCGCGAAATCACCGGAATCGGAGAACGTTTCGACGCCGGCCGAGGAGACGATGACTGAATCCTCTACCGACGGCCCGCCCGCAGCCTCCCAGTGTTTGAACACCGCCCACGCTTCGTCGTCGGTGATGGCCGACTCGCACCTGTCGGGCACCTGAGCATCGCCCCGGCGGCGATCACGCAACAAACGCGACAGCCCGCCGTTGGCTTCGTCTCGCGACGGCGCCCACCACGCCACGACCTGCGACTGCGCCCGGGTCAGCGCGACGTAGGTGACGCGGATGTTGTTGCGTGCCTCTTCCAGCCGGTTCAGCCTCTCGACTGCTTGGCGCTCGGGGCCGCGACGCTCGCCGCCGATGTACAGGCAGCGCGTGTCGTCCTCGTCGTGATAGAGCAGAATGTCGTCGGCGCGAACGTACCGGTTGAACGCGAACGGCAAATACACGATCGGAAACTGCAGACCCTTCGCCACGAACACGGTCATGATCTGCACCGCGGCGGCGTCGCTGTCCAGCCGCCGGTTGTGTTCGCTGATTCGGGTGCGGGTGTCGCACTGCCGACGCAGCCAATCACGCAGCGCCGGAAGGCTGTAACGTTCCCGATGCGCGGTCTCGTGCAGCAGCTGCGCGATGTGCGCCAAGTCGGTCATGTGCCGCTCGCCACCCAGCTGGTTCAGCACCCGCCGGCCCATCCCGGCCAGCTGCGCGGCCTCGAACACCGCCGCCACCCCGCGCTGGCGGGCATGATTGGCCCACTCCCGAAGTGTGTCGGCCACCCGGTCGGTGAGCGCATCGCCTTCTGCTGCAAGGGTTTCCGCGGTCTTGCCGAAGAACATCGTGCACGCGACGGCGCGCACCAGCCCGCTGCGATGCGGCGCGTCGAATGCCTCCAGCAGGCACAGCCAGTCTTTGGCAGCCTGAGACTCGAACACGTCGGTGTCGCCGGTGTAGACCGCCGGAATGCCGGCAGCGGCCAGCGCATCCCGGCAGGCACGGGCATCCTCGTGTCGCTCGACGATCACCGCGATGTCCCCGGCTCTCACCCGGCGGCCGTCATATGTCGCGTCGCTGGCCAGCAGAGCCGCGATGTCGCCGGCCAGATCGGCGGGAATATGGCGGCGCAACGTGTCGATCGGGATGTTGTCGGTGTCGTTATAGCCGAGCGACGGGCGTCTGACGACGCGCAGCCGAAACGGTGCGTTGCGCGGTGCGCTGGCCAGCCGGTGCCCGTCGTGGTGCGCGTCGATGTCGCGCACCACGATCTCGGGGTGGCCCAACGCCGCGCCACACAGTACCGTCTGCAGGCTGTCGACGAGTGCCTTGTCGCTGCGCCAGTTGACACCCAGCGTGTATCGGGCCTCTGCGGTGTGGGCCGCGTGCAAGTAGGTGTGGATGTCGCCGCCGCGGAAACCGTAGATGGCCTGCTTGGGGTCTCCGATCAGGATCAGCGTGGCACGCCCGCTGAACGCGCACTCGAGTACGCGCCACTGGATGGGGTCGGTGTCCTGGAACTCGTCGACCAGCACGACCCGCCAACGCTGACGCATCCGGTCGCGGGCCGGAGAGTCTTTTGCTTCAAGGGCTTTCGCAAGCTGGGTCAGCAGGTCGTCGTAGCCGAGGATGCGCAGCCGCCCCTTGCGGTGCTCGAGCTCGGTTTTCACATCGTCGGCGAAACGCAACCGGATTTCGGCCGTGCTGTCCGGGTCGGGATCGCGGGGACGCAGTTGTGAACACGGGTCGTTCACGACGGCGCGAGCCAGGTCGAGCGCCTGTCTGTAGGTCAGGGCCGGATCGCCTTCTTGCGGCCCGAACCGGGCCAGGTACAGGTCGTCGACGATTTCGGTGACCAGATCGTCGAGGCTTTCCTGCAGCGTGGCGTCTGTGCCGCTATCAGCGGCCACACCCAGCGATTTCAGCACCCGGCCGCAGAACTCGTGGGTGGTGGCGATGGTGGCCGCGTCGAAGTTGGCCAGCGCGTCGCGCAGGCGTGCGCGCCGAACATCGCATTCCTCGCCGCTGCCGCCCACCAGATGCTGCACCAGGTCGCTGCCCGGGGGCACGCGGCCGTCCAACGCGGCCAGCGCCTCGACGAGCTGGCCGCGGACCCGTTCGCGAAGCTCGCGGCTGGCGTTGCGGTTAAACGTGATCAGCAGCATCTGGTCGAGCGTGATGCGGGTCTCGGCGAGAAAGCGGGTGACCAGCCCGGCCAACGCGAACGTCTTGCCGGTGCCGGCGCTGGCCTCCAGCACCGTGGTGGAGCCCTCTTTCGGCAATGGGCCCAACAAGTCGAAGCGATCCATCAGCTTCGACCCCTCGTGGACTCGATCAGCGGCGACCACAGCCGCGCGGCGAGCGCACCCAGCCGGGTGTCCTCCCCGGACACGTCCTCGCCAGCGCGCGGCGGGCTTAGCAACACGTCGAGGGGGGCGTTCCGGCCGAAGGCCACCTGATTGGCGCGCTCCTGGTTCTCGCCCCGGTACCTATTCGTCGAGGTCCACCGGTAACCGGCGGCTCGTCGCGGATCGGTGCCCGAGTCGCGCGCCTTGGCCCACGCGAACGACGTCTTGATAGGCAGCGGCAGGGGCTCCCGACGACCAGCGTCATACAGAGATGCCAAGTCGCCCAGAACGTCGACGGCATTATGCGGTGCCCACAGCGTCTGGGTCTTGATACGGTCCGCGTCCTCGTCACGTCGTCCAATGCACAGCGCGGTCCAGGAACGGTCGGGGTCATGGGCCGCCAGCGCTAGGAGCCGGATCCAACATTGGAGTAGATGCTTGCCGCCCAGCTTCGAGTAGGTCACGTCGACGATGCGGTCGCCGAAGACTGGCGTGACGGTACCGGTCAGGTGCCGACTGCCGCCGAGGTTGACGGCGATGTCGTGGGCGTCCGGCTGCCCGCACCTTTCCCGC
>NZ_CAXUCH010000003.1:60340-62113 GCF_964249325.1 uncultured Mycobacterium sp.
GGTTGGCAGCCCGATCGCGGATCTCCTTGGCTTTGCGCCAGCCCAGCCGCTCCGGCGGCAGGGTGCCGCGCCGCCACTCGAACTGGGCCGCGGTGTCGGCGTCCATGCCGCGCAGCATGTCGTGCAGCATCCGATCACCGACCGTCCATTCCTCCAGCGGGTCGACGTCGACCGGTATGGCGTCCTCGACCGTGTCGACGTCCCACGGCAGGGTGTAATCAAGCGCGCGGAAGAAGCCCTTGACCGGGTCTTTGAAGAAATCCAGCAGATCGGCAAGCGCCACGTCATCGCAAGTCGAACCAGGAAGCGGACCGGTGATGAAGGGCTTTGGAGCACACCGTTTCCCAGTGGCCGCTTCCGCTGCAGTCAGCGCAGTAGGGTCGAACGTAAACGGCCGGCCCGGTACCAGCGCCCCCGGTGTGACGTTGCGGCGATCGAACGGCTGCAGCGGATGCCTGATCAGGATTCGCTCCCGCACCGGCTGCGCCGCGGTCTGGTCCAGCGTGTCGAGCAACTCAGCCAGCGGCACCGCGGGCGGACGCTCGTGACCGGAGTGTTCGTCGGCGCCGGTGTAGGTGATCACCAGCGTCTCGGTGGCCGCGCAGATCGCGTCGAGCAGCAATTGCCGGTCCTCGGAACGGATGTCGCGCTCACCGGTCATCGGCGAGCGGGCCAGCACATCGTCGCCGTCTGGGGCGTTGAGCCGCGGGAACACGCCGTCGTCGAGCCCGACCAGGCACACCACCCGATGCGGCACCGAGCGCATCGGCACCATGGTGCACACGGTCAGTGTCCCGGTGCGGAAGTTGGCCCGGGTCGGTCGTCCCGCCAAATGCGTCGACAGCAGCGCGCGGATGTCGGGCAGCCTCAGCAGCATCGATACGCGAGAACCGGCCTGCGCCAGCACATCTGCGAATTCGCGCTGCAGCTGCGCGTGCTGCCAGTCGTCGTCGCTGCGGGTCAGCGCCGCGACGCCCTCGGCCAATGCCTCCGACCACTCCGTCAACGGCTTTGCGCCGCTGAGCCTTTCGACGACACGGTGCAAACGTCCCACAAACTCGGCCAGCCGCCCGGCCAGCCCCACCTTGTCGCTGCCGACGTCGTCGAGCGGCAGCGCGGTGCCCAGCCACGCCTGCGAGTCGTCGGACATCGCCACCCCGGTCAGGACGCGGTCGAGCCCGAACCGCCAGGTGTTGTGCACGATGTTTTCGAGCCCGTACGGCTGGCGATGCTGTGGGGCGAAGCCCCAGCGGATGTTCGATTGGCGCACCCAGTCGGTGATCTGGTCAAGGTCGTCGTCGCTGAACCGGAACCGGGCGCGCACCGGCGGCGTCTGGGCGAGGTCGAGCACCTGGCTGGCGGTGGCCCGAGTCCCGGCGATGTCGAGCAGTCCGGCGGCGACCGCGAGTAGCGGGTTGGTCTGGGTCAGCGCCCGGTCGGCCCGCCTGACCCGTAAGCGGTGCGCCGGGTGGCTCTCACCGGCGACGTCACCGAGACCGAAGCCGGCGACGATCAGCGGGGCATAGGTTTCGATGTCCGGGCACATCACCACGATGTCGCGCGGCTCCAGCGTCGGGTCGTCATCCAGCAGGCCGAGCAGCACCTCGCGCAGCACGTCGATCTGCCGCCCCGGACCGTGACAGGCATGCACCTGCACTGAGCGGTCCCCCTCGGCGAGCGTGCGGCCCTCGGGCCGCACCGCGTTGGCGGCGACATCCGACTGCAGCCAGCCCAGCAAGGTGCCGAAACGCGTTGTGCCACTCAAGAATTCGT
>NZ_CAXUCH010000004.1:0-26822 GCF_964249325.1 uncultured Mycobacterium sp.
GAAGATGTGGAACCGGTGCGAGGCAAAGAGGCGTACACGGCCAAGATCGCCGAATTGCTGGCCGCTGCACCAGATCTGCGGCTGGAACTGGTTGACAGCGCGACCGTGCCCGGCGCCACCGCGGGCGAGCAGCTGGTGTTCTTGCACTACGTCGGCCAAGGCACCGGCCCGGCCGGACCGTTCACGATCCGCGGGCTCGATCGGGTCCGCACCCGCAACGGCATGGTGGTGGAAAACGTCGTCCGCTACGAGCCGGCTATCGTCGCCTCGCGCTGAACCCCGGCGTCACTGCGGCGCCAGAAAGGCCTGCAGCGCCGCGGAATACGCGGCGACGTCGGCGGCACCCATCAGTTCGCGGGCTGAGTGCATCGCCAATTGCGGGGCGCCGACGTCGACGGTGGGGATGCCGGTTCGTGCCGAGGTGATCGGGCCGATCGTCGAACCGCACGGCAGGTCGGCGCGGTGTTCGTATCGCTGCAACGCCACGCCGGCCTGCCGGCAGGCGAGCGCGAAGGCTGCGGCGGTGCGCCCGTCGGTGGCATACCGCAGGTTGGGCTGCACCTTGAGCACCGGGCCCCCGTTGATCGCGATCGGGTGCCCGGGCTCGTGCCGGTCCGGGTAGTTGGGGTGGGTGGCGTGCGCCATGTCGGCCGAGGCCACCATCGATCCGGCCACCCGGCGCAGGAAATCTTCTCGATCACCGCCGGCGGCCAGCACGATCCGCTCGAGGGTGGTCAGCAAAAGCTCGGACTGCGCGCCGTGATCGGAGCTCGAACCGACCTCCTCATGGTCGAACAACGCCAGCACCGGCAGGTTGCCGCCGGGTTCGGCGGCCAGGAGCGCCTCCAAGCCGGCATAGCAGCTGGCCTGGTTGTCCAGCCGCGGTGCGCTGACGAACTGGTCGTCGAGTCCGGCCAGGCTGGAGGGAGCCAGATCATGGGTCATCAGATCGAAGCCGAGTACGTCGTCGGTGGCGACGCCGCAGCGTTTGGCGACGTAGCCGACAAACGAGCCGCAGCTGTCGCCGGCTGCCCACACCGCGTTGACGTGGCGCTGCGGGTCCAACGTGACCGACTTGCGGTCTTCGGCCAAGTGGATGGCCAACTGCGGCACCCGCAGGATCGGTTCGTCGATCCGGACCGGCCGGTGGCTGATGCCGGTGCCGTCACGCACCGATAGCCGGCCGCTGACGCCGAGGTCGCGGTCCAGCCACGAGTTGAGCCAGGCACCCCCGTAGGGCTGCAGCGCCACCACCTGCCAACCCGCCACCACGCGATCCGGGTGCTGCTTGATGCGCAGGTTCGGGCTGTCGGTGTGGGCGCCGATCACCCGAAACGACCGACGCGGATCCCCGGTGCTGTCCCACGCCACCAACGATGCCGCGCGCACTGTGAAGAATCGGCCTGCGGCCGGCCAGGTGTCCGTCTCGGCCAACTCGGTATATCCAGCCGCGCGCAGCGCTTGTGCCACCGTGGCGCACACGTGGAACGGCGACGGGGACGCGTCGATGAATTCGCACAGACCCGTTGCCGTGGCCGCCATGCCCCCATCCTTTCATCGGCAGGGACGTTAGGGTCGAACCCGTGCCCGCTGTTCAGCCCCAACCGGTTCTGGAGCCGTTGACTCCGGCCGCCATCTTCCTCGTCGTCACCATCAACGACGGCGGCGAGGCAACGGTGCACGACGCACTGCCCGACATCTCCGGGCTGGTCCGCGCGATCGGATTCCGCGACCCGGCAAAACGCCTGTCGGCGATCACCTCGATCGGCTCGCAGGCGTGGGATCGGTTGTTCTCCGGCCCGCGACCGGCCGACCTGCATCCGTTCGTCGCGCTGGAAGGCCCGCGGCACAGCGCGCCGGCCACACCCGGCGATGTGTTGTTCCACATTCGGGCCGAGACCATGGATGTCTGCTTCGAGCTGGCCACCCGGCTGATCGACGCGATGGCCGGCGCTGTCACGGTGGTCGACGAAGTGCACGGTTTCCGGTTTTTCGACAACCGCGATCTGCTCGGGTTCGTCGACGGCACCGAGAATCCCGACGGGCCGCTGGCGGTCAGCGCGACACAGATCGGCGACGAAGACCCCGATTTCGCCGGCTCCTGCTACGTCCACGTCCAAAAGTACGTCCATGACATGGCAGGCTGGAATTCGCTGTCGGTGACCGAGCAGGAACGCGCGTTCGGGCGAACCAAGCTGGAAGACATCGAGTTCGACGACGCCGATAAACCGGCCAACTCACACATCGCGCTGAACAAGGTCGAAGACGACCAAGGCAATGAGCTCAAGATCGTGCGGCACAACATGCCGTTCGGCGAGGTGGGTAGGGGCGAGTACGGCACCTACTACATCGGCTACTCTCGCAGCCCGGCCGTCACCGAGCAGATGTTGCACAACATGTTCATCGGCGATCCGCCCGGCAACACCGACCGGATCCTTGACTTTTCCACCGCTTTGACCGGTGGACTGTTTTTTACCTCCACCATCGACTTTCTCGACGCTCCGCCGCCACTGCCCGGATTAGCGGCTGCAGCAGCGGATTCCGACTCGGACGGCTCGCTGGCGATCGGCAGTTTGAAAGGAAACGCCCGATGAACAACCTCTACCGCGACCTGGCACCGATCACCGAAGCCGCCTGGGCCGAGATCGAATTGGAGGCGACGCGTACATTCAAACGCCACATCGCCGGGCGCCGGGTAGTCGACGTCAGCGGCCCCGGCGGACCCACGATGGCTGCGGTCGGCACCGGTCGGTTGGCCGACGTGGCGCCGCCCGGTAACGGCGTCGTCGCGCATCTGCGGGCCAGCAAACCGCTTGTGCGGCTGCGGGTCCCGTTTACGCTGTCGCGCTCGGAGATCGACGATGTGGAGCGCGGCTCGCAGGACGCCGACTGGGACCCGGTCAAGACCGCCGCCAAGAAGCTGGCGTTCGTCGAAGACCGCGCCATCTTCGAGGGCTACGACGCAGCGTCGATCGAAGGCATCCGTAGCGCGAGTTCCAATGCGGCGCTGACGCTGCCCGCCGACGTCCGCGACTTCCCCGACGTCATCAGCCAGGCGCTGTCCGAGTTGCGGTTGGCCGGGGTTGACGGCCCGTATTCGGTGCTGCTGTCGGCCGACGCCTACACCAAAGTCAGCGAGACCACCGAACACGGATATCCGATCCGCGAGCATCTGCGCCGACTGGTCGATAACGACATCATCTGGGCGCCCGCCATCGACGGCGCTTTCGTGCTGACCACCCGCGGCGGTGACTTCGACCTGCAGCTGGGCACCGACGTCGCGATCGGTTACCTGTCCCATGACGCCGAGACGGTGCAGCTCTACTTGCAGGAGACGATGACGTTCCTGTGCTACACCGCCGAGGCGTCGGTCGCGTTGACCGCGTAGCTCGAGTCGTTAGCTTGCCACCTGGATTAGCCTGTTTCAGTGGCGCAGTTTCCGCGGACTCGCTACGCAAGTTGCGGCGAAGTCGACATCGCCTATCAGGTCTTCGGCGATGGCCTCATTGACCTGCTCGTACTACCCGGGCCATTAATCCCGATCGACTGCGTCGACCTCGAGCCGTCGATGTACCGCTTCCATCGACGCCTGGCATCCTTCGCGCGCGTGATCCGATTCGACCAGCGCGGCATTGGGCTGTCGTCGCGGCTCCCCTCGCTCGACATGATGGGGCCGAAGTCGTGGGCAAAAGACGCGATCGCGGTCATGAACGCGGCGGGATGCGAGCAGGCGACGATATTGGCCCCAGGGTTCACTTCGTTGGCCGGAGTTGTTCTGGCGGCCGATTACCCCGAGCGGGTGCGCAACCTGGTGATCGTCAACGGCGCGGCACGGACGCTGTGGGCACCTGATTATCCGATCGGCGCCGAGGTGAGCGCTGAAGATCCCCACACGACGATCGCGATTGAGCCGGACGCCGTCGAGCGAGGTTTCGACACGCTTGGCATCATCGCTCCGACCGTTGCCGGCGACGACGCGTTCCGGGCGTGGTGGGATATGGCGGGCAACCGTGCCGCGTCTCCCAGCATGGCGCGCGCCTTCATCAAGGCCGTCCGCCAATCCGACGTGCGCGATTTCCTCGCAAGCATCACCGTGCCAACGCTGATCCTGCATCGCGACAACCCGAACTTCAGCCCTGTCGCAAACGGCCTTTACCTTGCCGAACACATCGCAGGATCGCGCTTCGTCGAGCTACCAGGTGAAGATGTCCTGTATTGGGTAGGCGACACCGCACCGATGCTCAACGAGATCGAGGAATTCGCCACCGGCGTGCGGGCCGGCTTCGGCGCCGAGCGTGTACTCACCACGATCATGTTTACCGACATCGTGGGCTCCACCGAACGCGCCGCTGTGCTCGGCGACAATCGATGGCGCGACCTGCTCGACAATCATGACACCATCGTCCGCCACGAGCTGGACCGATTCGGTGGCCGTGAAGTGAACACGGCCGGCGACGGATTCGTCGCGACCTTCGCCAGCCCGAGCGCTGCGATTGAGTGCGCCGACGAGATCGTCGATGCAGTCCATGTCCTCGGCATTGAGGTGCGGATCGGTATTCACGCGGGTGAGGCCGAGGTACGCGGTGCCGACGTCGCCGGCATGGCTGTACACATCGGGGCGCGGGTGGCGGCGCACGCAGGACCGAGTGAGGTGCTGGTGTCATCGACGGTGCGCGACATCGTCACCGGCTCGCGGCGCAGGTTCACCGACCGGGGCGAGTATGACCTCAAAGGTGTGCCCGGCCGTTGGCGGCTGTGCGCGCTGGTGCGCGATCCCGCGATGGTCCGGCGATAGCGATACGACCCTGCTCGGAGTGGAGCAAACCCTGCCGGGAATAGGTCGGCGTGGGTACCGTCGTGAGCATGCTGTTCGCGGCGTTGCGCGACATGCAATGGCGAAGGCGCCGCCTCGTCGTCGCGATCGTCAGCACCGGACTGGTCTTTGCGATGACGCTCGTTCTGACTGGACTGGCAAACGGCTTTCGGGTCGAGGCTGAGCGCACCGTCGATTCGATGGGTGTCGACGTATTTGTGGTCAAGTCCGGCGCTGCTGGACCGTTTCTGGGTGCCACACCATTCGCCGAAGTTGACCTGGTCCGGGTGGCCGGTGCGCCCGGTGTGGGAGCCGCGGCCCCACTGGCCACCGCGGCGTCGACCATAAGGGAAGGCACCGCAACACGAAACGCCACCGCATTCGGGGCGCCGGAGCGCGGGCCGGGCATGCCACGCGTTTCGCAGGGCCGGGCACCATCGACCCCGGGCGAGGTGGCGGTGTCCAGCACGCTGGGCCGGGGTGTCGGCGGCGATCTGCAGGTTGGTGCGCACACCTTGCGGATCGTAGGCATTGTGCCCAATTCCACCGCATTGGCGAAGATGCCCAACATCTTCCTGACCACCCAGGGCCTCCAGCAGCTTGCGTACAACGGGCAGCCGATGATCACATCGATCGGGATCGTCGGTTCGCCCCGACAGCTTCCGGACGGCTATCAAATAGTCGGTCGGGCGGTCGGTGTCAGCGACCTGTTGCGCCCGTTGAAAGTCGCGGTGGATGCGATCACGATCGTGGCTTTCTTGTTGTGGATCGTGGCGGCGTTGATTGTCGGATCGGTGGTTTATCTCTCCGCGCTCGAGCGCCTGCGCGACTTTGCGGTGTACAAGGCGATTGGTGTGCCAACGCGGTCGATTCTGGCGGGGCTTGCGCTGCAGGCGGTCGTCGTCGCGCTGCTCGCGGCGATGCTGGGTGTCATCTTTTCGCATCTGCTGGCACCGCTGTTCCCGATGAACGTGGTGGTGCCGATGCGGTTATATTTTTCGGTTCCAGCTTTGTCGTTTTCGATCTGTGTGGTCGGCAGCGTCGCTGGACTGAGGCGCACGGTGGCGGTCGATCCGGCGCTCGCGTTCGGAGGCCCTTGAGCCGTGGGCGATCTGAGCATCCAAGAACTCGTCGTCGAATACTCCAGCGGTGGGTACGCTGTCCGACCGATCAACGGCTTTAGTCTCGACGTGGCGGCGGGATCGCTGGTAATCCTGCTCGGGCCCAGCGGCTCTGGGAAGACGACGCTGCTGTCCTGCCTTGGCGGCATTCTGCGTCCGAAGTCCGGGGCGATCAAGTTCGGCGACGTCGACGTCACGGCGCTACAGGGCGCAACGTTGGCGGAGTACCGGCGCAACAGGGTAGGCATCGTTTTTCAGGCGTTCAATCTGGTGCCGAGCCTCACCGCCATCGAGAACGTCATGGTTCCGCTGCGGGCGGCCGGGATGTCACGCGCGTCTGCGCGTCGACGTGCCGAGGAACTGCTGACGCGGGTCGGTCTCGCAGACCGCCTGAAACACCGCCCGGGTGACCTGAGCGGCGGGCAGCAGCAACGGGTCGCAGTCGCTCGCGCGATAGCGCTGGATCCGCCGTTGATCCTCGCGGACGAACCGACTGCGCACCTCGACTTCATCCAGGTGGAGGGGGTACTGCAGCTCATCCGCTCGCTGGCGAAGGGCGAACGTGTAGTGGTGGTCGTGACCCACGACAGCCGAATCCTGCCGATAGCCGATCGCGTCGTCGAGCTGGTACCCGCGCTCGCGTCGGCGGACCGGCCACCCGAAACTGTGCACTTGAATGCTGGCGAGGTGCTGTTCGAGCAGTGCACGATGGGTGAGCTGATCTACGTGGTTTCGCAGGGCGAGCTCGAGATTGTGCGTGAATTGGCTGATGGCGGTGAGGAATTCGTGAAGGTAGCTGCACCGGGCGACTACTTCGGTGAAATCGGCCCGCTGTTTAACTTGCCGCGCTCGGCGACTGTGCGGGCCCGCACCGACGCCACCGTGGTCGGCTATACGGTGCAGGCGTTCCGTGAGCGGCTCGGCGTAAGGGGCCTAGGCGACCTGATCGAGCAGGTCGAGATTGCCAGCGACTAATCCGGCACTAGGCGCGCATGTGGTCGTGTCCTCGCTGTCGGTGCGGCCGCCGTAGAGCAGCCAGCGGTGTCGAGGGCTGCAGTCCCGGAGGGAGGCGGTACGGAAATCGGGATGCTCATGCGGGCATGGTCACACGAACCCACTGTGTCTGATTGGCATGTGATGAAAACACCTGTCTCTGAATGCTTTCTACCAAGATCACTGGAAACGCCAGGCTTCAGGCTCGTGGCACGCTGACGGCGGTGAAGTTAACGGCGGCAATCAGGTCCTGATCGTCGGGCGCCGCTCGGCGATTTCCCACGTGCGACGGTTATGCCGGGACTAACATTGCGCCGCGCCAGGGACTTACGAGCCGGATTTCGGTCGGAAGGGCGGCGAGAAACGATGACTAGCGCCACCCACAACCAACACGTCGAACACGACCATGTGCACGGCGAAGGATGTGGCCATGTCGCGATCCCGCATGGGGACCATGTCGACTACGTGCACGACGGTCACTTCCATCGACGCCATCAGGACCACTACGACGAGTGTGAGCCGTCCGGGCACACCGTGCACGAGGATCATGACCATGTCCACGGTGACGCCTGCGGCCATGTGGCCGTCCCGCACGGGGAGCTCGGCGGGGCTGCCCGCTATCGAGTTACGGCAGCCGCGGTTTCGGTGGCAAGACGTGTGGTCTCGGCTTCTGGGTGGCCCTCGCGTATCCACCCGCTGACGAGGAGTGGACTTGCTGGTACAGCGTCGGTATAGACGCTGCCGGCGGGCAGTTCGTGGAAAACCACGTTGACGTAGGTATTCGGCACATGATTGACCTCCGAGTGGATGGCTGCAATCTCACCCGCCAGCGCCTTCTTGGTGTGAGCCGACAACGTTGATTCGTTTGTCGTGCAGGTATAGACAGGCACGTTTGCTCCCCGGTCAGCCCAGCTGCGCTGCTTGCGGTTTGGTAGGCACGACGATGACGGTGGGCCCGTCGGCCTCCAGCGCGGCGGTGAATTCGTGGGCCAGCTTTTCGGTGGTGTCGACGTTGACCGTGCGGCACCCGAAACCCATTGCGAGGGAGGCGATGTCGAGGCCCGGCAAGTCCATTCCCGGTACGCCGGTGCACTTCTCCAGCTTCGCAAACGACTTGAGGATCGAGTATTCACCGTTGCGCATCACCACGAACACGATGGGCAGGCGGTGTTGGGCGGCCGTATAGATCGCCTGCACCGAGTATTGGAACGACCCATCGCCGATGGTGGCAAGGACATGGCGCTTGACACCACGGGCGCGGTCCCCCAACGCGACGCCCACCGCGGCGGGCAACCCCCAACCGATACCGCCGCTGGCAGTGGCGAAGAACGAAGCCGGGCGGGTGGTGGGCAGGAATCGCAGTTGTTGGGCCATCGTCGACGTCGATTCGGTGACCACCGGCGAATCGGCGGGCTTCACGGTGCTCAACGTCGACCACACCGCGTCCGGCTCCAATGGTGCCGACCCGGTCACATCGACCGCGGAGGTGGGCACTTGTCTCGTCGGGACCGCCCGGTCGCTGCGATCATCGACCATGTCCACCAGCTGCTCCAACGCCAGCAACGTGTCCCCCAACACGCTGTCACCCACCGGTGCCGCCCCAGCGAGCCCCGGATCGGCGGTGATCTGCAGCAGTTCGGTGCCCTCAGGCAGGTACTCGCCGGCCACATAGGGGTAGTAGCGGAAGACCTGCGCCCCGACCACGACGACCAGATCATGCCCGCGCATGACGTCGGTGACACCGGCAATGGTCATCGGTATCTGCCCCTGATAGAGACGGTGATCCTCCGGGAACGACGCCCGGTCGGGAAGCGGACTGCCGTACACCGGTGCGCCGACCTTCTCCGCGAAGGCCACGCCGACATCCCAAGCGCCACTGCGATCCACTTCGGGGCCGAAGACCACCATGGGCCGCTGCGCACCATTGATGCGCTCGGCGAATCCGCGCAGCCGCTCGGTGTCCGGGGCGACACGGTGGCTCACCGTGCGCACCACCGCCGGGCCCAGCGCCGGTTTCTCCCAGTCATCAAGTGGGATGGACAAAAACACCGGGCCGGCCGGTGGCTGCAGCGCGATTGTGTAGGCGCGCATAAACGCGGCCGGCACGTCCTCGGCGCGCTTGGGCTCGTACGCCCACTTCACCCACGGCTGCGGAAACACGGTTTCGTCCTTGTTGGTCAGATACGGTTCGCACAACACCATTTCGCGGGTCTGCTGACCGGCTGTGACGATCAGCGGGGTGTTGCCCTTGTACGCCGCCACCAGGTTGCCCATCGCGTTACCCATCCCCGCAGCGGTGTGCACATTGACCAGGGCGGGCTTACCGGTGGACTGGGCGAATCCGTCGGCCATGGCCACCACCGACGCCTCCTGCAGCCCAAGGACATAGGTGAAGTCGTCGGGGAATTCGCTCAGGAACGTCTGCTCGGTCGAGCCTGGGTTGCCGAACACCGTCGTGAGTCCCAGCTCACGAAGCAGGTCGTAGGTCACCTCGTGGACGGTTCTCGTGTCTGTCATCGTCCTGCCGGTCCTTCCGTGTTTGTCAGGCTTTCGCCACGCGCACCACCGCGCTCTGCTACCAGACTCGTCCGCGCTGGCCATGCTGTCGATGTCTTGGGTAACAACCGTGCCCGCCCGTTGCTGTGGCCGATCACAATGTCCGACAGTGCTGGGTAAACGGCCACAGCGCGATGCGGCACGCGTTGTCAGAGAGTCCATCGACGGCGATCGAATGTCGTGTTGGAATGCTTGTGCATGTACGCAATTGAGGGTGAGCAAACCGGCCGGCCGGAGGTCCTTTCTTGCGTCGAGAAGCCGCGGCCCTCCCGGCCGCGGTGAGGTATTGATCAAAGCCGAGACGAGCGGCGTGAATTTCGTCGACACCTATTTCCGGTCGGGGCCGTATCGGCATGAACTGCCGTTCGTGCTCGGCGCCGAAGTGGCCGTTACCGTGGCCGCGGCGGAGGAGGGCGTGACGTCACTACGCGTGGGTGAAAGTGTCGCGACCGCCGATGCCGTCGGCGCTTACGCTGAGTACTGTGTCGCGCCAGCCGATGTCGTGACGCCGGTGAGGCAACTCGTGCTGTTCGGGGCAGCCAGCGGGCCGGTGCCCCTAGTGGACCCGCAGCGGCTCAACGCTGCCGGCTCGGTGTATCTGACTCGCCCATCGCGGCCGAATTTCATGCGTACACGCGACGCGTTCACCTGGCGCACAAACGAACTATTCGATGTGATCGCCAGCGGTACCATCACACTGACCATAAGTGGCCGTTACCTGCTGAAGGACGCGGCCCAAGCCCACCGCGATCTTGAGGGCCGCAAGACCTTCGGCTCGGTTATGCTGATGCCCTAGCTCACACCCGGCGAGCACATCGCGCTGATGTTACCGATCAAGCGAAAGCGCTCATTCCGGTGATCGCTCGCCCCACGATCAAGGTGTTCATCTCCCGGGTGCCTTCGTAGGAATAGATGGCCTCGGCATCGGCGACGAAGCGTCCCACATTGTGCTCCAGAAGTATTCCGTTGCCGCCCAACAGTTCCCGGGCCCAGCCCACGGTTTCGCGCATCCGTACCGTGCAGAATGCCTTCGCCAGCGAGGAATGCCGGTCCTCGGCGCGACCTTCGTCCTGCAGTTGTGACAGCGCACACACAGCCCATACGCGGACGTCACGTTGCCGAGCATCCGGACAAGTCTTGCACCAGCTGGAAGTCGCCGATCGGCCGGCCGAATTGCTGTCGCGTGCGGGCGTATGCGAGCGCGTTCTCGTAGGCTCCGAGCGCACAGCCGACCGCCATCCACGCCACCCCGGCGCGGGTCATCTGCAGCCAGTCGTTGTAGTCAGCTATCCGCTGGATCGGGTAGCCGGCGTCGTTGAACCGGTCGACGAATTGGTCGAGCCCGATGCCGTCGTCGTAGGGGTTTAGAACGTGGTAGGTCTGATACCCGTTCTCCACTCCTGTGCCCGCGTCGCCGGTGCAGTAGTAGCCGTCCTCGTCGTAGACCCCCGGTGACCTCCGGGCGTTTGTAATAGCCGGCGAACATGATCTGCGTCTTGACCAACAGCTCGCCTATCGGGTGGGCCCGGTCGGTGTGGAAGTAGCCCAGCTCGGGCTCTCCGGTTTGATCCACAGCGGACGGTTGGAGTCCGCCCAAACCGTTGGCATAAATGGTGTTCGGACGACGGCACTCTTGATGTGATCCGCCGGTTGACGGATGTCATCAATCGTCACCCACCGCACAAGGCCAAGTCTGACTGATGCGGCACGTGAGTGTGCGTTGACCGCACGGTGAAAGAGTCGCCGCACGATCCACTAGGCGGCTCTGAGCGCCCTCCCGGTTAGGCCGGAGGTGCCTCGGAGCCCCGCTCTACGCCGGTGCGTAGTTTGACCGACGCCGAATAGGCGTGGGTGCGGAAGCGAAGCACCGGGTCGTCGGAGGGTTCGATGCCGTCGGTCACACGCATTGGGTCGAATACCACGATGTCGTCGCCGCGCTCGCGCTCGGTGTCGAGGCCGACGATATCGAGCGCGCCGACGGTGGTGAAGTCAGTGCTGTGCCAAGGCGCCGACGGATCGACCGTCGAGTCGTGCACCCCGGCGATCTGGACGCGGAAGTAAAACCGCGCGGGCCCAGTCGCGAGACGGGTATTCAGCTCGTCGGTGAGGAAGTCAGGGCCCTTCGTCCGGGCAGCCCGCAAGGACAAAAACTGTTCACCGGCCGCCGGAGACAGGTGATAGCGAACGAATCTGGCGCCGCCATCGGCGTCGACCCAGCGGTAAGCGTGCAACCCGTGATACTCGACGGTGGCGTAGCTTGCGGGGATCTTGTTGGCGGCCAGTAGTACCGGCAACGCGCCGAGCAGCCGAGGGTGAGTTGCAAGGTATTTGGTGATGCGCCACGGCGCGCCCAGGCCCGGCCGCAACGCGCGCAACAGATCGACGAACCCGTCCGGCGTGTTTGACATGAACAACCGCGCCGTCTGCGTCGATACGTCGGTGGTCGACCCGTCGGGCAGTGTGAACTTCACGGCCATCCCGCGCACCTGTGGCAGGCCGTCACGCTGCGCCGGGTTGCCCGATCCGTTGGAGAAGCGAATCAGCGCCGGCACGGCAGAGCCGTCGAGGTGTCTTGCGCGGCAAAGCCGGGGCGCCTCGGGAGTCGCGGTAAACGTGCCGCGATACAGGATGCCTTTCGCGTGCAGGGCCCGATAACCAGGCCGAGCTCCGCCGGTACGGCGGATCGCCTCAATCGCGTCGTCAGGAGAAACCGGATGGTCCATGCACGAATCCTACGTGTTACCTCGGTGTCAGACTTATCCCGCGCGCGTTATTCGACTCCTGGGATCGGCCTGCTGCATCGACCAAGGGTGCGCTCACGGCAAACGACTCTGAGATTCGACGAATATCACTGCTGCCTTGATGGATAACGTAACACCAGCGGCTGCGCGCAGGAGGTGGTCAATCAGGCTAGACGCCACTCAAGGGTGATGTGGAAGTGCCCAATGGCGCCCTCGTGCCGTCGGATAATCGAGGGAACAGCACCCCGATGCCGTTTATGACCACGCACCGCAACGATCACGGTTGGCTTCGTGGCCACCTGGAACGTGATGACGGGTCAGCGCGAAGATGCGCGACCAGGAAATTGCATAGCACCTAACGCCATACGCGCCACCTATCGGATCGTTCCTAAATCCTGGTTCGGTATTACGCCTGGAGACAATGAGCCACTGCCGGTTGTAACAGACGAATAATCGTTGGCTTCCATCGACAGAACCGATGGAAGCCAGCGATTAGCGTCCGTGCAGGTGTAAGTCGTTAGACTTTGCGGTTCTCCGACTTGATCAGCCATGCGAGCTTCTCCAGCCCGTCGATCAACTCGTGCAGGATGTCCGCCGTGCTCGGATCCTCAGCGTCAACCGCGTGATGCACCGTGCGGAGGGTATCGACAACCGCATGGGCCCGCGTCGTGATCAGGTCGACAACTTCCGCGGTGTTGCGCTCGTGGGCAGGAAACTGGGGCAGGCTGGTGGTGGCCGTCACTGTGTCGGAGCGGCCGTCCGGGACGGCGTCCAGGGCGCGCATCCGCTCAGCGATGGTGTCGCTGCCTTCTCTCGCGAAGTCGACCAGTTCGTCGAGCTGCAAATGCAAATCGCGGAAGTTCGTCCCGACGACGTTCCAATGGGCCTGCTTGCCCTGCAAGTGAAGTTCGATGAGGTCAACGAGGACGCGCTGCAGGTGCTCGGCAAGCGCTGACGATGCCGTGAAGTTGCGGATGTCGTGCTCGTGTCGACGGTGGTGAACAGGTGCCGTATGTGTTGTTGCAGTCATTACTACTCCTTGGATGTGTTGTTGCGCGATGTGAACTCAACATTGAGCTGGTTTTAGAGCTCAACGCCTTTGACCCGCATGGAAATTCCTCTGCGCGGGTGTGCAATATGTCACTCGACATTGTCGGTTTTGTCGGATTCCGGCGTCCCAGGGCAGGCGATTGTAAAGTAAGCCAACCTTTTTCAGCCCAGCCTTGCCTTAATACGGCAAGGCTACGCTTAATGAAGCTATTACCACGCAAGCACCTCCAGCAATAGCTTCCGATAACCAGAATGGGCCGATGGTTCGCGTTCTGCACGTCACCGCTCCAGAGCGGCGGCCGCTGTTTTGCATTGGGCGACCGCGGCCAACGTGGCCAAGATTTCGGGCATGGCGGTGGCGACTTCGTCGTCATCTGCAGGGTGAGTGGTGCAACCGCCTAACTGCCACCGGCGGCCCGCCTTCACCACGTGAGTGGTGTCGCGGCGGCGCGAATTAGCATCACGTCGCCCCTCGAGCAGCTCGTCATCGGATCTGTACGACGACCTTGCCCTTTGCGTGCCCCTGTTCTACGTAGGCCAGGGCTTCCGGGGTCGACTGGAACGGAAAGACCCGATCGACAACCGGACGTATAGCACCGGAATCGATGAGGGCGCCGAGCTCGCGCAATTGGCTTCCACTTGGTTTCATAAATAGGAACGAGTAGGTCACTTGGCGGCGTTTGGCTTTCCGCCTGATTTGGAAGCTGAGAACACGTATCGCTTGTGTGACAAACCAGTTCAGGCCGTACTCCCTGGCGAAATCGGGTTCCGGGGGGCCTGCGACCGAGATGATTTTCCCGCCGGGTTTGACCACCCGGAGTGATTTTTCTAGTGTCTCCCCGCCAAGGGTGTCGAAAGCAACGTCGTAATCGTGCACGGTGGCTTCGAAATCTTCCTTACTTTCCCGTCGCGACTCCCGATAGCAGCCGAGAGACGGAGTCGCCAAGCCGTGATTGGGTCACCGCGACGAAGAGTCGTTCAAGGCGAGGATCAGCTTGCCGGTGTTCTGGCCGCGAAAGAGTTCGAGGAGCGTTTCGGGAAAGTCTTCGACGTCGCCGTGTTCGATGTGCTCATGTGATCGCAGTTGGCCGGAGTCGAGCCACTTCGCCAGCTGCGCAATGCCTTCCGGGTAGCGCGTCATGTAGTCGAAGACGACAAAGCCGGTCATCGACGCACGGGCCACAAGCAGCTGCATGTAGTTCGACGGTCCTCGCGGCGTGTCGTTGTACTGCGATACTGCGCCGCAGAGCACAATGCGGGCGCCGTGCGCCAGCCGGTTGAGGGCGGACTCCAGCGCCTCGCCGCCGACATTGTCGAAGAAGATGTCGATACCGTCCGGTGCGTGCGTTTTCAGTTCAGCGCGCAGGTCTGCGGTCTTGTAGTCGATGGCGGCGTCGAATCCGACCTCCTCAACAAGCCACCGGCATTTCTGCTCACCGCCGGCAATGCCGATGGCTCGGCAGCCGTTGATCTTGGCGATCTGTCCGACGATGTTGCCCACCGATCCGGCGGCGCCGGAAACCAGCACTGTTTGGCCCGGCTCGGGACGGCCAATGTCGAGTAACCCGAAATAGGCAGTCAGTCCGCTGATGCCAAGGGCCGCCAGATGTGTGGTAGCCGGCGCCAGGGTGGTGTCGATTTTGTTGACGCCGGTACCGATGGACGACGCATAGCGCTGCACGCCGAACAGCCCGGACACTTGGTCTCCGACCCTGAATTCGCGGTGGCACGACTCGACGACGTGTCCGACGGCAAACGCGCGCATCACTTCGCCGATCTGCACTGGCGGCACGTAGGACCGGCCCTCGTTCATCCAGGTGCGCATCGCCGGATCGATCGACAGGTAATCGATTTCGACAACGAATTCTCCGTCGGCGGCAGCTGGGATGGGCTCCTCGACGATCTCCCAATCAGTTGCCTTCGGCAGGCCCACCGGGCGGGCGGCCAGCCGACATTGCATATTGACGGGTGTCACGAAACCGCCTCATCAGCTGCGCTGAGTTGGCCGGCCTCAGCGGCGGATTCAAGGGCTGCGCGGCCGGCGGGGTCTTCGGCGGTAATCGGTACAACCGCGACAGTGTCGGCGCCGGCGCGCAGATAAGCCTGCAGCCGGTCAGCGATTTGTTCGGCGCTGCCGAATGCACCGAGCTGCCGGGCAAGTTCGATGGGAATCGCGGCCGCCAACTGCGAGCGGCGTACGCCGCTGCGGGCTTGCTCGACGAGGTCGCCGAATCCGAGGTCACTGAACATTTCGCCGTAGCCGGGCGCGGCGAGATAGATCGCCAGCCGATTAGCTGCCTGACGCACCGAGGCCTCAGCAGGTCGCACGGCAACCGGCGTCCATACCGTCAAGTGCACCGGCCGGCGGTCCGCGGCGGCGGCGTACTCATCGACTTGTTGCCGCACCTGGGCTACTCGCTGCGGCGTCGCCAGGTTGAGCACCACCTCGTCAGCCAGCTCCGCGGCCAGGCGGACCATCGCAGGGCCGAATGCGCCGACGGCGATGCGGGTGTGCGGCAGCGGGTGGCGCAGCCGGAATCCGTGGCTGCGGACATAGCGCCCGTCATAGTCGGCACGCTCACCGCGCAGGATCGAACGTAGGCAATGAATGGTTTCCCGCATGCGGGCTGCGCTGTGCCACCACTCGCGGTCGTGCCAACCGGTCACGATGATCGGGCTGGAGGCACCCAGCGCGACGTCGACGCGGCAACCGGTGAGCGAGGCGACCGAACTTGCCCCCAATGCGACCGCGACCGGGGTTCGCACACTAATCGGCAACGGTCCGACCTTCAGCTGCAGTCCCGGCGTTCGCAGACCGATGGCGGTGGCCAACGCGAAGGCGTCGAAGCTGGCCAGCTCACCGATCCACAGCCCCGTCAGCCCCGCGTCGGTGGCCGCCTGCGCGATCTGTACCGCCTCAAGGTCGGGGCGGTCCAGCCAAAACGGCAGCGCCGCCTCGATTCGTCCCCTCATAGCATCGCCACCTCTGTTGGCAGGTCCAACAGGATGCGGCCTGGCAGCTCGCGTGATGCCTCGTTTACCTGGAAGTGCGCGGTGGCGGTGAAGGCGTCGCGGAAGCGCCGCTGCAGCGGTGCACCGTCGTAAATGGCGCTGCCGCCGGCGAGGTCATACATGGAGCGCACCACGTCGGCGGCGGTGCGCACCCCATGGGTCGCGGCAAGGCGTAGCCGGGTACGCGCCTCCACCGGCACGGGCAGCTCGTCTTGGCTTGCCCGCCAGGCGCTTTCGATGGCCTGGTAATAGAGTGCTCGCGCGGCCTCTAACGCGGATTCGGCGGCGGCGACCGCTGCCTGGATGGTAGGACGCTGGGCCAGTGTGCGAGTCGACCCTACGCTCTTCTTCGTCCGGGCGAGGTCGGCGAAATTGTCGATCGCGGCGCGGGCGTTGCCCATTGCGGCCGCAGTGATACAGGCGGCGAAGAACCCGAATGGGGGGAATCGATACAACGGCCGGTTGATCAGCGGCCCGTCGAATATCGAGATCAGGTGCGTGTCCGGGACGAACACGTTGTCGGCTACCGCGTCGTGGCTGCCGGTGCCGCGCAGACCCAGGGTGTGCCAGGTGTCGAGAACCTGAAGCTGCTCGGTGGGCAGGGCGACCACGGCCGGCCGGTCCTCGAACAAGCAGCCGGCGAACATCACGTCGGAGTGAGAGATGCCGCTGCAGAACGCCCACCGTCCCGACACGACCACGCCGCCGGCGGCTGGTCGGGCCTTGCCATGCGGGGCCCACACGCCCGCGGCCACCCCGCGTCCCGCACCGAACAGCTCGTCGCGGCTTACCGGCGGCAGATAGGCCACCAGCAAGCTACTGGTCATCGCGATCGAGACACACCAGCCGGCCGACGCATCCCCGCGCGCCACCTCCTCAGCGCAGCGCAACGCCGTCCCGGGGGCCAACTCCAGACCTTCGACCTCCACCGGCGCACCCGCGCGCAGCAGACCCGAATCCCGCAGCGCCCCAACCAGTTCAGCGGGCAGTCGGTGGTCCGCCTCGATCTCATCTGCCATGTCGCGCGCCAAACCGGCGATTTGCCGCGCGCGCATCTCGATGTCCAGCTGCGCCCCTGCGGGCGTCGTCGTGAGGTCGGTGTCGTCCATCGCGTCCTCGCATTTCGCAACAAAGCTACGGTGCTGTAGCATAAAGCTACACTACTGTAGCTTTACTCATGTAGCTTCTGTCAAGAGTGGCGATTGCGACCGAGAGGAGAACCTGCGTGACCGAGGCCACCTCGCGGCGCAACCGCCCGTACGCCCCCCGACTCTTGCCCGATCAGCGGCGCGAACAACTCCTGGATGTCGTCCTCGACGTCATCGATACCGACGGCGTCGGCGCGGTCAGCATCGACGCGGTCGCGCGCCGGGCTGGTGTCACCCGGCCGGTGGTCTACAGCCATTTCACCGACGCCAACGACATGCTGCGCGCCTCACTCGACCGTGAGGAGCAGCGAGCGCTGGCTCAGATCCTCGACGCCATGCCCGCACCAAACGACAACAATCTCGCCAACGCGTTCCACCACCTATTCGACACTTACTTGCACTCTGTCGCGGAGGCGCCGCAACGGTGGCGGTCAATCTTCATGATCGCCGACAGCTTCACGCCCACGCTCCACAAGCGCGTCGCCCGTGTTCGCGCCCGGATCGTCCGGGAATTCGAAGCGGCACTGCGACAGTCATGCACCGCCGGCCGGCACGCCGATCCGGAACTGCTGGCCCATCACCTACTAGCCGTGCTGTGGGAATCCGGCCGGCTATTGCTGGTATCTCCGAAGGACTTCCCGCACGAGCGCCTGCTGCGCTCTCTGGATGCGATGTTCACCGCGATTGCGGCACAACGGCGAGAGGATTCTTGATGAGCGGCCTCTTCCCGCGCATCTTGCGCGTCCACCAGCGGATCTACGAACACACCGACGGATTGCTTGGCCGTCGGCTGCGGTTCGGCAACCCCACGCTGCTGCAAGGACCGCCGGCCGACGCACCGGTTTGCCCCGAACCACCGCATTGACCTACGCCCGCGACGGGGATGACTACCTGATCGTCGCCTACTTCTTAATATGTCAACTCAACGGTTGTTCATCCTCGCGGCAGGCGTCTTGCTGCTGATGGTCGGCCTCTTGGCACTTCGGTTCCCCGTCTTCCTCTCTGACTTCGACCAGTGGGGATTCCAAATCAACTGCGGCAGTGGGTTTGGGGGCTCTTTGACGCAGGCCGGTATCGCCGACGGGGCAGGAACCCATTTCGTCGATCAGTGCCACACAGCCGTAGCGGTCCGTCGTATCTGGACCATCCCTATGGCGATGTTCGGAGCGTTTCTCCTTGGTGCGTTGGCGATTACACCGTCGCGTCGGTATTCGGCAAACGTTTAGACAGCGCGCGATCCCGTGTCCATCGATTACGTTACCGAGGCGTCGTAAATTGCCTCGATATTCGAGCGAAGCTTCTCGTTGAATTCCGCATCGGTCTGATCGACAGTCAGCCCCTCCGTCAAAGCCCGCGAAAAACTCGCGATCAGGCGGTGGTTGCGGGCCAGAATTTCGCAACTTTCCGCGAGGCTGTAGCCGCCAGACAAGGCGACCACGCGGATAACCCGGGGATGGTCGATCAGCGGCGCATAGAGGTCGTCTTCGTCGGGCAAGGTCAGCTTGAGCATGACCTGCGTGTCCTCGGTGAGCTCGTCGAGCTTCGTGCCTAGCGCTGCCACCAACGCACTGTCCGCTTTGGGCTTGTCAGGGCATTCGATGCTGACCTCGGGTTCGATAATCGGCATAAGTCCGCGCTCAGCAATTCTGTGCGCATAGGCAAACTGCTGGTCGACGATGGCTTGGATGCCCTCATCGTTCGGCTCTTGGATAAACGAACGCATTTTGGTGCCGAAAACGCCCTTATCGACCGCCCGATCCAACAAGGAGTCGAGCTTGGTCATCGGCTTCATCAGCTGCACGCCATTTTCAGCCGGGGCGAGTCCTTGGTCGACCTTGACAAACGGCACGATGTGCTTCTGCTTCCACAGAAATGCCGCAGTGTCCTCGCCGTTGATGGTTCGGTCCATCGTCTGCTCAAAAAGGATGGTCCCCAGTATTTTGTCGCCGGAAAAGCTGGGACTCGACATAAGGCGCTCGCGCATCTGATGGATGAGATCGAACATCTGCTCGTCGCTGTCGTACGCGTCCTGTGGAATTCCGTAAAGCTTGAGGGCTTTTGGTGTGCTGCCGCCGCTTTGATCCAATGCAGCGATAAAGCCATTTCCCGACGCCATCACGTTGCGTTGCTCTTCGTTCATAGCCATCCTTCCGTCGTTCCTTTATTGGGCCGGCCCGCACGCCGCCAGCGGTTCGTCGCCGCGGCCACACTACGTGCGTTACGGGCGCCCACAAATCCCGGTCCTGGAGATCTTCGGCCTCAAGTTCTAGGATCGCGCACCGTCACCACATCCGGCTACTACTTTCCGACAGATGTATCACCACACCGCGGCCAGACCGGGTCGCTGACCGCCACAGGTCACTCGTTGCCGACGCCACTTGACGTGCTGCCCATCGCTGCGGATCAGCGGCCGGGCCTGCTTAGCTTCTGTTGCCAAAACCTCTCGCCTGCAAACCTTCCGGCACAACAGAACTATCCTTGCACCGGCATTGGCGCCCCGCCCCGCGCGCTAGTCGATAGCCGGCCTCACGGCGCCTGGAGGTCACACGGCCAGCACAGAATCCAGAGCGGAATAGAACAGGCCGAGGCCGTCGTCGGACGGACCGGTCAGGGCCTCAATCGCATGCTCCGGGTGCGGCATCAACCCGACCACACGGCCGTTGGCCGAACTGATGCCCGCGATATCGCGGAGCGAGCCGTTGGGGTTGTGGAGGTAGCGGAACACCACTCGCCCTTCGCCTTCCAACTCGTCGAGCACTTTGTGCGTGGCGACGTAGCGACCCTCGCCGGACTTCAGCGGCACCAGCAAGTCGGCGTCGGGCTCGAACCGAGATGTCCACGCCGTCGCCGTCGACGCCACCCGCAGCCACACGTCGCGGCAGAGGAAATGCAAGCCCGCGTTGCGGGTCAGCGCGCCGGGCAATAGCCCGGCTTCACATAGCACCTGGAAACCGTTGCAAATGCCCAGTATTGGCAATCCACGGCCCGCGGCGGCGATCACTTCGCTCATCACCGGGGCGAATCTGGCGATCGCGCCGGGCCGGAGGTAGTCGCCGTAGGAGAACCCGCCGGGGACGATCACGGCGTCGACGCCCTTGAGGTCGGCGTCGGCATGCCAGAGGCTGACGGGTTCGGCGCCGACAAAGCGTGCCGCCCGGGCGGCGTCGACGTCGTCGAGTGACCCAGGAAAGGTGATAACGCCGATGCGGGCCGTCATTGCGGTTCTCGGCTGATGGTCCAGTCTTCGATCACGGTATTCGCCAGCAGTGATTCCGCGATTTCGGCGAGCTCGGAATCGTCGACGGTGTCGTCGACTTCGAGCTCAAAGCGCTTGCCCTGCCGAACATCTGAGATACCGACATGGCCGAGCCGGCCCAACGCACCGACGATCGCCTGACCCTGTGGGTCGAGAATCTCGGCTTTGGGCATCACGTGCACCACGACCCGGCCCACGGGCGCTCCTCGCTGTCGGTACCTGACTGCCTGTGCCAACTTTACCGGTGACCGAGCGCCGGGCCGGTCATGGGCACGAGCCGATGTAGGCCGCGCACAGCGGGCCGCTCATCGCGTCGAGGACCTGCGTGTCGGACAGGGTTGGCCACGGCGTCTGCGGCGGTGCCGACGACCACAAGCTCAGTTCGCTGATGCTGCTGTTTTGGGGCTGGGCGACCAGGTAGGTGTGCAGGATCACCGGCCCGCTGATCACCGCGGCCAGCCGGTTGGGTTCGTCTACGGTGATCGACGACGACTGATTCGCCGCGCCCAGTTGACAGCTGCGAAGCGCGGTGGCGGCGATGTTGAACACGCCAGCCGCGTTTTCGCCGCCGCGCGCCGTGTCGCCGCGCCAGTGCAGCACCTGCGCCTGCAACTGCCACTGACCTTGAGGGTTGGTCACCTTCGCACGGCTCGCGACGGCCGAGTCGCGGGAGTCACGTGGGAACGGCGGTGTGGCGCACAGCTCCTCGAAGCGGAACCGCGGTGTTGTGCCGGTGCCCGTCATGGCCCCAGCCACCCCGGATAATGCCGGCCAGCGGTACACCGAGTTCAGCGGCACAGCACCCGCATTGATCCACGCGGAATCCGGGATCCGGTCGCACACCGGTGGACAGTTCTCGGGCTCCGCCGGCGCGGGCATCGCGGACAACGCTGCTACTGCCAGGCCCCCGGCCAGCAGCATCGCCGCCAGGATTACCCGCATCGGCACACCCCCATGAGCGCACAATCGTAGACATGCAACTGACGCATTTCGGCCATTCCTGCCTACTTGCTGAATTCGACCACACCACCGTGCTGTTCGACCCGGGAAATTTCTCGCACGGTTTCGAGGGCATCACCGGCCTGTCGGCGATTCTGATCACCCATCAGCACCCCGACCACGTCGACACCGCCCGGCTGCCCGCGCTGATCGACGCCAATCCGGATGCCGCGGTGTACGCCGATCCGCAGACCGCCGCCCAGCTCGGCGTGCCGTGTCGCGCGGTGCAAGTGGGCGACGAGCTGACCGTCGGCGCACTGACCATCCGGGCCGTCGGCGGCCGGCATGCTGTCATCCACCCCGAAATCCCGGTGATAGACAACATCTCCTACCTCATCGGCGACGGTGAGCATCCGGCTCGGCTGATGCATCCCGGCGACGCCCTGTTCGTCCCGGTCGAGCCGGTGGATGTGCTGGCGACCCCGGCGGCGGCGCCGTGGATGAAGATCTCCGAGGCCGTCGACTACCTGCGCGCCGTGGCGCCGCAGCGCGCGGTGCCGATCCACCACGGCATCATCGCCCCCGACGCGCGCGGCATCTATTTCGGTCGGCTCAGTGAGATGACGACCACCGATTTCCAGGTGCTTCCCGAAGAAAACGCGGTCACCTTCTAGCGCGAGCAGACGCTCAGCGAAACGAACTAGGCGATGTCGGCGGCGGCCCCGCGGCCTGCGGCACGACCGGAAAAGATGCAGCCGCCCAGGAATGTTCCCTCCAATGCCCGGTAACCGTGCACACCGCCGCCCCCGAATCCGGCAACCTCGCCGGCGGCGTAGAGCCCGTCGAACGGAGTGCCGTCGGCTTTGAGCACCCGGGCGTCCAGATCAGTTTCCAGCCCGCCCAAGGTTTTTCGGGTCAGGATGTGAAGTTTGACCGCAATCATCGGCCCAGCCTTGGGATCCGTTAAACGGTGCGGAGCCACCACGCGGCCCAACCGGTCACCCCAATAGCTACGGGCGGCGCGGATCGCGGTGATCTGGCTGTCCTTGCTGAACCGGTTCGCCACTTCCCGATCGCGCGCGGTCACCTCCGCCGCCACCGTCGCATAGTCCAACGGCACCACGTCGGGCACCTTGTTCATCGCGGTGACCAACTCGCGCAACGAACCAGCACTAGCGAAGTCCACGCCGCGGTCGACGAACGCCTGCACTGGAGCCGGCGGCCCCGACCCCGCGCGCGACCGCAGCAACTGGCGCACACTGCGTCCGGTGAGGTCGGGGTTTTGCTCCTGACCCGACAGGGCAAATTCCTTTTCGATGATTCTGGAGTTGAGCAGAAACCACGTGTAGTCCTGACCCGTCCTGGCGATGTACTCCAACGTGCCGAGCGTGTCGAAGCCTGGGTACAACGGCGCGGGCAGCCGCTTGCCGTTCGCATCCAGCCACAGTGACGACGGACCCGGAATGATTCGGATACCGTGTCGCGGCCAGATCGGGTCGTAGTTGGTGATGCCCTCGGTGTAGTGCCACATGCGGTCGCGGTTGATCACTCTGGCACCGGCCTTTTCGGCGATGCCGATCATCCTGCCGTCGACGTGGGCGGGTACCCCGCTGAGCAGTTGCTCGGGCACCCGGCCCATCCGCTGCGGCCAGTTCTGCCGGACCAGGTCGTGATTGCCGCCAATGCCGCCACTGGTCACGATTACCGCAGAAGAGCGAAACTCGAAGTCACGTATGACGTTTCGCGATGACGGCACACCACGCGGTTGATCCGAGGGCTCCAGTACGCTGCCGCGCACCCCGGTCACCGCGTCTCCTTCGACGATCAGCTCGTCGACGCGATGACGATGGGCGAAGCGTACGGTCGAGCGGTCCCGCAGTTGGCGCGCGAAGATCTCGACAAGAGCCGGCCCTGTGCCCCAGGTGATGTGGAAGCGCGGCACCGAATTGCCGTGCCCGCGGGCGTCGTACCCGCCGCGCTCGGCCCAACCGACCAGCGGGAAGATCTGCAGGCCACGGGCGCGAAGCCAACTGCGCTTCTCCCCCGCCGCGAAATCGACGTAGGCGTACGCCCATTGGCGTGGCCAATAGTCCTCGGGCCGGTCGAACCCCGCCGTGCCGAGCCAATCCTGCAGTGCCAGTTCGTGACTGTCGCGCACACCGAGGCGGCGTTGCTCGGGGCTGTCGACGAAGAACAATCCGCCGAACGACCAGAAGGCCTGCCCACCCAGGTTGGCGGCGTTCTCCTGGTCCAGGATCAACACCCGCAGGCCGCGGTCCGCGACTTCGCAGGCGCCCACCAGGCCGGCCAGCCCCGCCCCGACGATGATGACGTCGGCGGCTTGCCCCACCGACCCGGCTGCGGTTTCGCTCATGCCGCTACAGGGTAGTTGACCCCCCGGCGGTCAGGCTGCGTCGCGAACCGCCTGATCGTGCCGCCACTCGTACACGGTCGCAGTGCAGCCGTGCAGCAATGCCAGGTCCACGGCGTCGAGCATGGCCTGCAATGGCCCGGGTTTGCGCAGGTGACGCGCGGCAACCGCCACTCGGACGATGCCGCCGCGGCGAGCAACCCGTTCGGCCGAGAGCACCAGCATCCGGCACCACCACGGCTCGGTCAGGAAGCCTTCTCCGATGCCGAGCACCCGGGCGCGCAGACTGGTGTGGCGGACCAGGTCGGTGATGTTGTGAAGATCGGCCAGCAACCGGAAGCCATTGCGGGGCAATGCTTTAACTGTACCGTGGGACGCCACCCAGCCGGGGGCCGCGAACAGCCTGGTGCGGAGTCCGAGGTGCTCGAGCACCCGGTCGGCGGCCATCAGCCGCAGGTTGGCTTCATGGGCCGGCAGCGCGGCGAACTCGCCGCGACGCTTTTTGGTCGCCGCTTCGTCATACCCGTGCAACACGATCGCGTCGCCGCCGGCGCGTCGGGCGGCCAACCACTCCACGGTGCGCGGATCGCGGTCGAGACGGTAGCCGCCCTTGAGCCGCGGCGCCACCAGCAACGACACCGGCACGCCGCGGGCATCCATTTGTGCGCAGAATGCGTCGACGTCGGCCAGGGTGTGCTCGCCGATTCCTGACACGGAAACGATCAATTTGCCAGACACACCGCTAGTGTGCCGATTGCAGGTTTCCAAACGGTGACATACACGCAGACAGCGGGCGTCTAACGGACCCGCAGCCCAGCTAGTTCGGCAGTACGGCCTCGATTGCCGTGAGCACCTCCGGCGCGTCCGGCGCAGCGCGGGGCCGGAACCGGTTGACCACCCGTCCACCCGGGGCGATGAGGAATTTCTCGAAGTTCCATTGCACGTCGCCGGCCTGGCCGGTGGCGTCGGGCGTCTTCGTCAATTCCGCATACAGCGGGTGTCGGCCAGGCCCGTTGACGTCGGTTTTTGCCAGCAGCGGAAACGTCACGCCGTAGGTGGTGGCGCAGAAGGTCTGGATTTCGTCGGCCGTGCCGGGCTCTTGGCCCATGAACTGATTGCAGGGCACGCCGATGACGGTCAGCCCGCGATCGGCGTAGTCCTGCGCGAGCTGCTGCAGCGCGCCGTATTGCGGGGTCAAGCCACATTTCGACGCGACGTTGACCACCAGCACGGCACGGTCGGCGTAATCGGCCAGCGAAGTGGGGCGGCCATCGAGGGTGGTCAACGCGATGTCGGTGACAGTGGGCATGCCAGCAGGCTACCGCAAGGCAAACTAGCTTGATCAGCTAACTGCCGTTACGCTCGTGTGGTGCATCGCGCCGTCGCGCCCAGCGGCCAGTTGACCACCGACGAGCGGATCTATCCGGAGAAACTCGACGGCGGGCTGCTGCGGATCGCCGGCGTATGCGCGCTGGCGGTGATCATGGCGATCCTGGACACCACGGTCGTCGGCGTCGCGCAGCGCACCTTCATCACCGAATTCGATTCCACTCAGGCCGTGGTCGCATGGACGATGACCGGCTACACGCTTGCGCTGGCCACCGTGATCCCGTTGGCGGGCTGGGCGGCCGACCGGTTCGGCACCAAGCGGCTGTTCATCGGCTCCCTGCTGGCGTTCACAGTTGGCTCTTTGATGTGCGCCATCGCACCAAATATCGGGGCGCTCATCGCGTTTCGCGTGGCGCAGGGCCTCGGTGGCGGCATGCTGATGCCGCTGACCGTCACGATCTTGACTCGGGAGGCAGGCCCTAAGCGGATCGGCCGGCTCATGGCACTGCTGGGCATCCCGATGATGCTCGGGCCGATCGCGGGACCAATCCTGGGCGGCTGGCTGATCGACGCCTACAGCTGGGAGTGGATCTTCCGGATCAACCTGCCGATCGGTCTGACTGCGGTTGTCCTTGCGGCCGTTACTTTTCCGAAGGACCGCCCGACGCCGTCGGAGACCTTTGACTTCGTCGGCATGCTGCTGCTGTCGCCCGGCGTGGCCGCGTTCCTCTACGGGGTGTCATCCCTCCCGGGGTACGGGACGATCGCCGATCCTCACGTCTGGGTAACGGCGGCCGTCGGGCTGACGCTGATCGGCGGGTTCGTGTTGCACGCCCTGGGTAGCGAGCACCCGCTGATCGACCTGCGGCTGTTCACGAACTGGGAGGTCACGGCCGCTAACTCGACGCTTTTGCTTTCCGCGGCAGCGTTTTTCGGGGCTGCACTGCTGATCCCGAGCTGCTTTCAGCAACTGCTGCAGCAGACCGCGCTGCAGTCCGGAGTGCACATGATGCCCGAGCGGATCGGCGCGTTGCTGACGATGCCGATCGCCGGCGTTCTGCTGGACAAGCGCGGCCCGAGCAAGGTGGTCCTGGCGGGCATCACCCTGATCGGCGCCGGGATGGCCACCTTCGCCTACGGCGTCGCCACACATTCGGGATACCTGCCGGTCCTCCTGGCAGCGCTGCTGCTCATGGGTATGGGCCTGGGTTGCACGACAATGCCACTGATAGCGGCGGCGGTACAGTCGCTCGCGCCGCATCAAATCGCCCGCGGCTCGGCGCTGGTCCATGTCAACTTGCAGGTCGCGGCGTCGATCAGCACCGCGTTGATGTCGGTGATCTTGACCAGTCAACTCGACCATAGCAAAGAGCACGCCTACACCACGGTGTTCGTGGTGGCTGCCGTCTTGTCCGTGCTGGCGTATCTCCCCGCGGCGTTTCTGCCGAAGAAACCGGTAGCCACTGTGCCGGACCGGGTGCCTGTGGTGACCC
>NZ_CAXUCH010000004.1:26922-29404 GCF_964249325.1 uncultured Mycobacterium sp.
CTTAGGTCGATGGCGGCGACCCGCTGCGCCCGGCTTCGCCGCGCTTGCGATCGCCTTAGGTCGATGGCGGCGACCCGCTGCGCCCGGCTTCGCCGCGCTTGCGATCGCCGCTAACCCTCGAGGAGCATCCGGGCGATCCGCTCGACCGTGATCATCGGATCGACGGCCTTCACGCGCGCGTTCACCGCATCGTTGAGCCATAGCGTCACAAACCCGTGCACCAGCGACCATGCCGCCAGTTCGGCGCCACCCGGGTCGGCGTGGGCCTTCGCGTCGCGCAGCGTCGCCACGCCTCGCGAAAGTTCTGCTCCCGCGGCGGCTTCCGCGGTGGCCAATTCGGTGTCAGATACGTCGAGCAGCGACTTGTCGAACATCACCCGGTAATGGCCCGGATGCTCCAGGGCAAACCGCACATAGGCCAGCGCCGCGTCGACGAACTGCGGCCGCGCGTCGGTGAGGGCTGCGGCCAGCATGTAAAAACCCTCGGTGGCCAGCGCGGTGAACAAGCCGCGCCGATCGGTGAAGTGGTGTGCGGGCGCGGCATGCGAGACACCGGCTTCGCGGGCCAACTCCCGCAACGACACCCGGTCAGCGCCGCGCTCGGCGACCAGGCGTGCGGCCTGCGTCAAGATCACGGCCCGCAAGTCGCCGTGGTGGTAGCTAGGACGGCTCACGCTCACCACGATAGCCGACCATCTTGACAGTGACTAGATCGTCGGCTACTCTCAGCGCACCCCTTTCCAAACTTGTCATTGTCTAGATTGGAAAACAAAGATGGCTCCGCTGATCACCCTCGTACTGGCCAGCATCGTCGCCCGCGTCGTGGGCTGGGCCGGCGTCGGCTATGTCGGCAGTTGGCCGAAAGCGATCGCGATCGGCCTGGCGGCGATGTTCGTGCTGACGGGCGTGGCGCATTTCGTACCGCCGCTGCGCCGCGACCTGATCGCGATCGTGCCGCCTCGCCTGCCCGCGCCGGGACTGCTGGTCAGCGTCACCGGTGTGCTCGAATTCGCCGGCGCCACGGGTTTGTTGGTGCCGACTACTCGGGTGGTCGCTGCGGTATGCCTGCTGGTGCTGATGCTGGCGATGTTCCCGGCCAATATCTATGCATCGGGAATGCCCAATCCGCCCAAGTCGATGACGACGCGACTACCCCTGCGCACCGCTCACGAGGTCGTCTACCTGGCCGCTGCCGTAGTGGTCGCGATCGGCGGCAGCTAGCAGCCATGCGTACTGGAAGGCCACCTCTTTCCAGCGCTCGTAACGTCCGCTGATACCACCATGGCCGGCGCTCATCTGAGTCTTCAGCAACACCGGGCTGGCGTCGGTCTTGGTGTGGCGCAACGCCGCCACCCACTTCGCAGGCTCGACGTAGTACACCCTGGTGTCGTTGAGTGACGTCATCGCCAGGATCGCCGGATATCGCTGGGCAGTGACGTTTTCGTACGGCGCATAGGATTTCAGGTAGAAGTAGACATCCTTGTCGCGCAACGGGTTTCCCCATTCGTCCCACTCGGTGACAGTGAGCGGCAGCGACGGATCAAGCAGCGTAGTCAGCGGGTCGACGAAGGGCACCTGCGCCAGTATGCCGGCGAAGAGTTCCGGCGCCATATTCGCGACGGCACCCACCAGCAGTCCGCCGGCGCTGCCGCCCAACGCGACCAGGTTCTGCGGTCGGGTCAGTCCCGCGTCCACCAAATGCTTGGCGACGGCGACGAAGTCGGTGAAAGTGTTCTTCTTCTCCAGCAGCTTGCCGTGCTCATACCACAGCCGACCCATTTCGCCGCCGCCGCGGACGTGGGCGATGACGAAGACCATGCCGCGGTCCAGCAGCGACAGTCGGGCGATGGAAAACCGCGGATCCTCGCATATCTCGTAGGCGCCGTAGCCGTACACCAGGGTGGCCGCCGGGACTTCGATGCCGTCGCGGTAGACGATCGACACCGGGATCCGAGTTCCGTCGGCCGCGAGCGCCCAGTCCCGACGTTCGACGTACTCGTCGCGGCGGTAGCCGCCGAGCACCGGCTGCTCGCGCAGCAGCGTACGCTCACCGGTGACGAAGTCCACGTCGTAGATCTGCACCGGCGTCAGAAACGATCCCGCTCCGATCCGCAGTTTCGGCGAGTCCCAGCTCGGGTTGGGGCCCAGTCCAGCTGCCATCAGCTCGGAGTCGAACGAGATTTCCTCTGGCACACCGTAGCCGCCCTCGGTGAGGATCGGCCACAGCTGGATCCGCGGCAACGCCTCCCGCCGGTAGCTGACCACGAGATGGCCGGCGAAGGCATCCACCGCGTCGAGCCGCACGTCGTCGCGGTGCGCGATCAATGTGCGCTGGGCGCTGGTGTCGCTGACCGGCGCCTCGACAAGCGTGAAGTTGACCGCGCCGTCGTTGTGCAAGATCAAAAACCGGTTTTGGCCGCCGACGACCGCATGCTCAACCGAATACTCCACGCCGTCACGCCGCGGCAACACGGTGACAAAC
>NZ_CAXUCH010000004.1:29414-36681 GCF_964249325.1 uncultured Mycobacterium sp.
GGTCGGCGGCGTCGACATAACGGACCTCCGAGGTGATGGCCGAGCCGGACACGATCAGCACGTAGGCGTCGCTGCGGGTACGCCCCACCGCCAGCCAGAACCGTTCGTCGGCTTCGTGGTACACCTTCTCGCTCGGCAGACCGGAGCCGAGCCGATGCCGCCACGCCGTGTCCGGTCGCCACGCCGCGTCCAGAGTCACGTAGTACACGGTGCGATTGTCGGTCGCCCACGTCACGCCCGCGCCGATACCGGTGATCTCGTCCGGGTAGCGCTGTCCGGTGCGTAAGTCTTTGAACCGCAAGGTGTATCGCTCATCGCCGACGTAGTCGACGGAGTACGCGAGCACGGTGCCATCTGGGCTCACACTTGCTGCGCCCAGTGCGAAGAAATCATGGCCCTCGGCTTCGACATTCTCGTCGAGCAGCACCTGCTCACCGGGGATCTCGGTGTGTTCATCGAAGAGCGGCGGATTCCAGTCACCCACATCTCGTACTGGGCAACGACAATGCAGACCGTACTGCTTGCCTTCGAAGCTGCGGGCGTAATACCACCAGTCGCCGCGCCGGGTCGGCACGGACAGGTCTGTTTCTTTGGTGCGCGCCTTGATCTCGTCGAAAATCCGTTGCCGCAACGGCTCGAGGTGGGCCGTCATCGCATCGGCGTAGTCGTTCTCCGCTTCGAGGTGCGTGACGACTTCGGGGTTCGCTTTGTCACGCAGCCATTCATACGGATCGACGAAGACGTCGTCGTGGTACACGCGGCGGCTCTCCACCCGTTTGGCGGCGGGCGGCGCTGGTCTGTGATTCATGCGCCGGGGCCGATCCAGTCGTCGAAGCGCAACCCGGAAATCCGTTCATAGGCTTCGATATAGCGAGCGCGGGTGGCCTCGATGACATCGTCGGGCAGCGGTGGCGGCGGCTGCGCCCCGCTACGGTCCCAGCCTGACTCTGGGCTGGTGAGCCAATTGCGGACGAATTGTTTGTCGAAGCTGTGCTGGACTACGCCCTCGCGGTAGTTTTCGGCCAGCCAGTATCGCGAGGAGTCCGGTGTGAAAACCTCGTCGGCCAGCACGAGGTTGGCGTGGGCATCCAGGCCGAACTCAAACTTGGTGTCTGCGATGATGATCCCCTTCGTCAGAGCGTGGTCCGCGGCCTGCACATACGTTTGCAGCGTACGATCGCGCAACTGGTTGGCGCGCACCGCTCCCACCATCTCGATCACGCGCGCAAACGGAATGTTCTCATCATGGTGTCCGAGTTCGGCTTTCGTGGCGGGAGTGAACAACGGCGTGGAAAATCTGCTGGCTTCTACCAAACCCGGCGGCAATGGGATGCCGCAGAGTTTGCCGTTCTTTTGGTAATCGACTAGCCCAGACCCGGTCAGGTATCCGCGCGCCACGCACTCCACCGGCAGCATCTCGAGCTCGCGCACCACCAGCGCGCGCCCCAGCACTTCGTCGGGAATCCGCGGGTCGTCCGGCGGTCCTGCCAGATGATTGGGCGCCTCGACGAGGTTGAAGAAGAACACGCTCATCGCGGTCAGAATGCGGCCTTTATCCGGGATCGTGCTGTCCAAGACATAGTCGAAAGCCGAGATCCGGTCGGTCGCCACGAACAACAGGTGCTCGTCATCGATGCGGTACAGCTCGCGGACCTTGCCGCTGGCCAGGTGCCGGTAGTCGGACAGAGCAGGGCGCATCGCGTCAGCCTATCCGCCGGCCCCACGAACCAACACTGTGCTGGGATCAACGCTATGAGATCGCGCTACCTGCCCTACGCCAGCCGACCGGGCCGGCTGCTGGCCCAACTGTTCAGCGACATCCTCGTTGTCCTGTGGACGTTCGCTTGGGTGCTCGTCGGTATGGCGGTGCACAGCGCCGTCTCGACCATCGCCACAGTCGGTCGGGATGTCTACAACGGTGCACACGGCGTCGCCACCAACCTGCAGTCGGCCGGCCACAGCGCGGAGCACATCCCGTTAGTCGGCGGGGCGGTCAGCAAGCCGCTGACCGCGGCCAGCGAGGCCGCTCTCGACATCGCAAGTGCCGGCCACAATCTGGACACCACCGCCACATGGTTGAGTGTGCTACTTGCGCTGGCGGTGGCTGCCCCACCGATCCTGGCGGCGATGATGCCGTGGCTATTCCTGCGGCTCAGATTCTTCCGGCGCAAATTGACGGTGACGGCCTTGGCCGCCCCCCCGGCCGGCGAACAGCTGCTGGCGCTGCGGGCGTTGGCGAACCGGCCACTGCGTAGGTTGACCGCCGTCAACGCCGATCCGGTCGCGGCGTGGCGGCGCGAAGATCCGGTGACCATCCATGGCCTGGCAGCTCTCGAGCTGCGGTCGGCGGGGGTTCGGGCGCGCTAGATCCGAGCCCGCTGACAACGGGCGCGATATCGCATGCGACCTCAATTTGGAGAAGGCACTAATCCCCCATCGGGGGACGCAAGAGGCGGCTGTTCACCTATGGCAGGCACATCGTCAGCGCATCAGCATGCGGGGCAACTGCAGCAGCCCGGCCACCACCACGATCAGCCATACCGCCAGCGCGTTCCAGAAGAACACCAGTGAAACCGTCTGCAATGCGTGCACATCGAGCTCGACCGCCATGGCATAGGTTGCCGCCGAGTACATACCGAGCGGGAACACCATCGCCCACCACACACCGGCGAATTGCAGTACCGCCGGCCGCCGGCTGATGGTGCGCAGCCCGAAGTAGATCAACGGCGGTATCCACAGGGTGGCCACCACCCAGGTCACCTGGGTGATTTCACGTACGCTGCCGGCCAGCCAGTCGGGGGCCAGCAGGTGGATATAGTCGCCGGCCAGAGTCGCAATGGCCAATGCGCCCATCAGGATCCAGGTATCCGGCTCGAATCCGTCGCAATCCTTTCGCTCCGCCACGGCGCGCCACACGATCAGCGCTGTCATCAGGCCGTAGATGCCCATCGCCACCGCCCACAGCGGTACGGCGACCACCAGCCACCAGCGATGCGCGGTGTAATAGTCAAGAAGCACCATCATGATCACCAGGCCGGATGTGGCGACGCTGGCCAGTTCCCAAGCGCCGTGCGAACGGTCTCGCAGTGCCGGCCATGGCCTGGCCGACATGTTGCGAGCGGTGACCAGCATCAGCACGAGCCAAGCGGCCAACGCTGTTGCACCGAGGATGTGAGCGACTACCACATGCGAGGCCAGCCGACTACCCAGCACTGCACACCCGGCGACGAACGTGAACAGCCGCAGCGTGACATCAGGATCCGCGAAGTCCCAGACGGCAATTCGGCGCTCGACGGCGGCGGTAGTGATCACCAACGCCACAAGTACCAGCAGCGCGAGCATGGCCAGAGCATCGAGTATTTGGCTGATCCAGGTGTACTGATGATTGCGGGCGGCGATCGACAAGATGCCGGTTGCCATGACCGCCGCGAAGACGTCTGGTGCCGGCTCGATGTCGCTGAACCGCAGCCTCACGACGGGCCGGGCAGTTCCACGATCAGATGCCGGATCCCGGTGTGCCGGTTGCTGCGCGCCCATTCGACAGGCGCGGCGATGCGCACAGTGTCGAAGCGCGACAGCAACTCCTCGAAGAGCACCCGCAGCTCCAGCCGCGCCACCATCTCTTCGATCGCGGTCGGCAACAACGCGGCATCACTGCGCAGCCGGCGCCAGTGCTCCGGGCGTTCAGCCAAGGCCAACAGCCCGCCGGCAATGGCGTTGCGAGTAGTCTCGGCGCCCGCGCTGAACAACAGATGGAAGAACAGGTAGAGCTCCGCATCCGACAAGGCGGGTGCGTCGGGGTCGTCGATGGTGGCGTTGGCGACCGTCGACAGCATGTCGTCGGCAGGTTCGGCGCGTTTGCGCGCGATCAGCTCCAGCCCGTAGGTGTACAACCGCGATTCGGCGTCTTCGACGTTCAGCCGCGGCATCGACGCCGAACGGGAAGCGCCGAAGTCGAATCCGGGCTCGACCGCGTCGAACAGCCAGTGCCGGTCCGTCTCCGGCACGCCCAGCAGGATGCAGATCATCTGCATCGGGAGTTCGGCGGCGATGTCGACGACGAAGTCGAACGGCATGCCCGGCTCAATCGCGTCGAGCAGCCGACGCGCCCGCAATCGCAGCTCGTCTTCGACGCGCCGGATCATCCGCGGAGTCAGCCCGGAGCTGACCAGCCGACGGATGTGGGTGTGCCGTGGATCGTCCATCATGTTGAGCACCTGGCCGGCGATGGGCAGATCCTGCAGGACGGTGCCGCCGAAGGGCCGATCACCCCCGGTCACCGAGGAAAACGTCAGCGGGTCACGCAGCACCGCAAGGGTCTCGGCGTAGGTGGCCACCGACCAGAAGCCTTCGCCGTCCGGTGTGTGCTCGGTGGGCTCGTGCCAGAACACCGGTGCTTCGCGGCGGTGGATGGCGAACAGGTGATGCGGGAACCCGTTGGCGAAGTTGTCCAGGTCGGTGAAGTCGATCCGAGAAAGAGGACCAGTGAGGGCAACAGAGGCCGTCATGCCGCTACAGGATGGCACCAGGGGTGTACTTGGCCGCGTCCGGGTATCGACCGACCAGCGCGTCCACCTCCGCCACCACGGCGTCGACCTGGTCGCCGGCGGCTCCCACGAACGACTGCTTGTCGTCCAGCACGGCGTCCAACGCGGCGCGATCCAGCGGCAGCCGCGGGTCGCCCGCCAGCCGCTCCAAAAGGTCGGGCTCGGCGCCGTCCCGCATCGCCAACGCGGCCGCCACCGCATGTTCGCGGATCACCTCGTGCGCCGCCTCCCGGCCCATGCCGGCGCGCACCGCGGCGATGAGCAACTTGGTGGTGGCCAAGAACGGCAGATAGCGGTCCAGTTCGCGCTGGATCACCGCAGGGTAGGCGCCGAACTCATCGAGCACCGTCAAGAAGGTCTCGATCTGCCCGTCGATGGCAAAGAAGCTGTCCGGCAACGCTACTCGGCGCACCACCGAGCAGAACACGTCACCCTCGTTCCACTGCGCGCCGGCGAGCTCGGCCGTCATCGACGCATAACCACGCAACACCACCTGCAGACCATTGACCCGTTCACAGCTGCGCGTGTTCATTTTGTGCGGCATCGCCGACGACCCGACCTGCCCGGGCGCAAAGCCTTCGGTGGCCAGCTCGTGCCCGGCCATCAGCCGGATGGTGTGCGCCAGCGACGACGGGCCCGCGCCCAACTGCACCAGCGCCGACACCACATCGTGGTCCAGCGAGCGCGGATACACCTGCCCGACGCTGGTCAAAACGGTTGGGAAACCGAGGAATTCGGCGATCCGCCGCTCTAACTCGGACAGCTTGGCCGCATCTCCGCCCAGCAGGTCGAGCATGTCTTGGGCGGTGCCCATCGGGCCCTTGATGCCGCGCAGCGGGTAGCGGTCGATCAACTCGCGCATCCTGGTCAGCGCGATCAGCGTCTCCTGAGCCGCCGAGGCGAACCGCTTGCCCAACGTGGTGGCTTGCGCGGCGACGTTGTGGCTGCGCCCCGCCATCACCAAATCCCGGTAGGCAATGGCTCGTTCGGCCAGCCGGGCCACTACCGCGACGGCGTGGGAGAACACCAACTCCAGCGACCGGCGGATCTGCAGCTGCTCGACGTTCTCGGTGAGGTCGCGGCTGGTCATGCCTTTGTGGATGTGCTCGTGGCCGGCCAGCGCATTGAACTCCTCGATGCGGGCCTTGACGTCGTGGCGCAACACCCGCTCACGCGCGGCGATCGAGGCGAGGTCGACGTCTTCGAGCACCCGCTCGTAATCGGCGATCACTTGCTCCGGCACGTCGACATCGAGCTCCGCCTGTGCGCGCAGTACCGCCAGCCACAGTCGCCGTTCTGCGACGGCCTTGGCCTGCGGCGACCAGATCGCCACCATATCGGCGCTGGCGTAGCGGTCGGCCAGCACGTTGGGCATGCTCACAACGACACAGCTTACGGTCGTGGTGCGGCAAGCTGGGCCAATGTACTTCGTGGGCGTCGACCTCGCCTGGGGCCAGATCAACCAGAGCGGTATTGCGGTAGTCGACACCGACGGTCGGTTGATGCATGTCGGTGCTGCGCACGACGACGCGAGCATCCTCAATTCGCTGTCTCCATACGTCCGTGACGAATGTCTGGTCGCGCTCGACGCACCGCTGATCGTGAAGAACCCGACTGGGTATCGGCCCTGCGAGACGGCGCTTAACCGCGAGTTCGCCAAGTTCGAGGCCGGCGCACGCCCGGCCTATACCGGCAGACCTGAATTCGCGGACGTTCCGCGCGGGGCCAGACTGGCCGGCGCGCTCGCACTCGATATGAACCCGCATTCTCAGGCACGGCGGCGAGCCATCGAGGTGTACCCGCACCCGGCCGCCGTGGTGCTTTTCGGCCTGGATCGCACGCTGAAGTACAAGCGCGGCCTACTTGGGACGCGCCGGCGTGAGCTGCTGCGGTTGATGACGCTGGTCGAGCGATTGGACGAGGCGACGCCGGCACTGCGGGTGAACCACAATGTGGCCTGGGTCGAGTTGCGCAACGCAGTGACCGCGGCGACCCGCCCGGTCCAGCTGGATGGCGCCGAGGATCCCGTCGACGCCGTGCTGTGCGCATACATAGCGCTGTACTGGTATCGCTGTCACGACGACATGACGATCTATGGCGATTTCGCGACCGGCTACATCGTTACCCCGAGGCTGCCAACCGAGAACGCATCCCCGTGTCGTAACCGTCGGCGCTAAATTGCGATCGGCGGCTGCTCAACCGGCGCCAGCGCATCGATGATTTCAACCAGCGTGGAACGCGCAACGTTGCGCGGATCCTGCCGGTCGTCCACCAATGAGCAGATGACCGCGCCGTCGACAGCGCAGATCAGGGTGGAAACCAGTTCCGCGCGCACCAAGCGGCCTGATCGCTCGATGGCGTCGGCGATGGCGTCAGCACGCTGCCGCACGATCCGGCGCTGGATATCACGCAACGCGGGAAGACGCGCGCACGCGATGTAGCGCTCATAGCGAGAGATCAGCTGGTCTCGCAGACCGGGACCTGGTGCCTCGCTCACCAGCAGTTCGACTAGCACATCGGCGGTGGTTTCCGGGCCGCGGCGGCGCCGGGACACGGCCGCGACCCGGCCTCTTAGCTGCGCGATCTCCAACATCCCGATGTGTTCGACCGCGCTGGCGATGAGATCGTCCAGAGACGAGAAATAGTAGGTGGTCGACGCCAACGGCAGACCGGCCCGTCGCGCGACCGCCCGGTGCCGCACCGCCTCGAAACCACCCTCC
>NZ_CAXUCH010000004.1:36691-59561 GCF_964249325.1 uncultured Mycobacterium sp.
CCGCGCTGACCAGCGCGTACCGCCGGCGTTCTCCCTTGGGAGTTACAGCTGCGGTCACTCTCGTCATGCTGCCAGCCAGCCAGGTAGCGCATTGGCCTTTCGGACAAACGCCCTGGCGCTGGCCTGTCGCCGGCGGTGCAGAGCAATGCGCTGAGCAGTAGCGGCGGCGCCTATGATGCCCGCATGCCCGACTTGTCCCGTCGTAGCGTGCTGCGCCTGGGAGCCGGCGCGGCTGCCGTAGCAGTGGGCGATTATGCGCTCGGCGGGCAGCTGCGTCCGCGGCCCTCGCTGGCCGCGCCGGTGTCGATGGCGGCCACCGGCATTCCGCTGGCGCCGGCCGCACCGCGGGAACCAGCTCCCGCACCGGCTGCGGCTCCGACGATGGCCACCGGCTCCTTTGTGTCAGCGGCGCGCGGCGGCATACCAACCAATTGGGCGATCGCCCGCCCGCCGGGCCAGACCAAACCGCTGCGGCCGGTCATTGCGCTGCACGGCAAGGGCTCAGATGCGGCCACCGTGATGGCCGGCGGCGTCGAGCAGGGGCTCGCGCAAGCGGTCAAAGCCGGCCTGCCGCCGTTCGCGGTGGTCGCCGTCGACGGCGGGGGAAGCTATTGGCACAAAAGGGGTTCCGGCGAGGATTCGGGCGCCATGGTGCTGAACGAGCTCATTCCGATGCTCACCACGCAGGGCTTGGACACCGCGCTGGTGGCGTTCCTGGGCTGGTCGATGGGCGGCTACGGCGCCCTGCTACTCGGCAGCCGGCTCGGACCTGCGCGCACCGCGGCCATCTGCGCGGTGAGCCCTGCGCTGTGGCTATCGCCGGGGGCCACCGCACCCGGCGCATTCGACGGCGCCGACGACTGGTCGGCCAATTCGGTGTTCGGCCAGCCAGCTCTGGCCTCGATCCCGATCCGAGTGGACTGCGGCAACAGCGACCCGTTCTACACGGCGACCCGGCAATTCGTCGCCCAGCTACCCAACCCACCGGCGGGCGGCTTCTCACCCGGTGGGCACGACGCCGCGTTTTGGAGCTCCCAGCTGCCCGCCGAGCTCAGCTGGATCGCGCCGTTGCTGGTCGCCTAGGAACCCGCGTGGTCAGCTGCACCGAAGGTGGTGTACAACTGTTCACTAAGAGGGTTGCATGGCGTCCCCGCGCGCTCGGTCACCACACCGTCCGCGAGCAACCGCCTCCGGCCAGCACCACGACAGATAAGGAACAGCGATGGCGTTTTCGCTCGATCTCTCCGATGACGTGATCCATGTTCGCGACTGGGTTCATGAGTTCGCCGCCGATGTGGTGCGACCGGCAGCCGCCGAATGGGACGAACGCGAAGAGACCCCGTGGCCGATCATCCAGGAAGCGGCCAAGGTCGGCCTGTACTCGATCGACCTGTTCGCCACCCAGGCGGCCGAACCGAGCGGGCTGGGCATGCTGACAGTGTTCGAGGAAATGTTCTGGGGTGACGCGGGAATCGCCTTGTCGATCCTGGGCACCGGGTTGGCCGCGGCGTCGCTGGCCGCTACCGGAACTCAAGAGCAGCTCGCCGAGTTTCTGCCGCAGATGTTCGGCACCGTCGACGAACCAAAGCTGGCGTCGTTTTGTTCGTCGGAACCAGACGCGGGCTCCGACGTTGGCGCGATCGCGACCCGCGCGCGTTATGACGAGGCGAGCGGCGAGTGGGTCCTCAACGGCACGAAAACCTGGGCCACCAACGGTGGTATCGCCAACGTGCACATCGTGGTCGCATCGGTGTATCCCGAGTTGGGTACGCGCGGGCAGGCTACCTTCATCATTCCGCCGGATACGCCCGGATTCCGGCAGGGACAGAAGTTTTCCAAGCACGGCATCCGCGCCTCACACACCGCTGAGGTGATTTTGGAGGACGTGCGGATCCCGGGCCGGTTGATCGTCGGCGGCAAGGACAAATTCGACGAACGTATTGCTCGTGCGCGCGAAGGGAAGAGCGCCGGCGGCCACGCGGCCCTGACGACGTTCGAGCGTACCCGGCCGGCGGTGGGCGCGATGGCGTTGGGAGTGGCACGCGCGGCCTACGAATACGCCTTGGAATACGCGCAACAGCGCGAACAGTTCGGCCGGAAGATCGGCGATTTCCAGGCCATCGCATTCAAGCTGGCGGATATGAGGGCCCGGATCGACGCGTCGCGGCTGCTGGTGTGGCGGGCGGGGTGGATGGCCCGCAACAACAAGCGGTTCGTCGCCGCAGAAGGTTCGATGGCCAAACTCGTTGCCAGCGAGACCGCGGTGTACGTCACCGACGAAGCGGTGCAAATACTCGGCGGCAACGGCTACACCCGCGAATACCCCGTGGAGCGCATGCGCCGAGATGCCAAGATCTTCACGATCTTCGAGGGCACCAGCGAAATCCAACGCCTGGTCATGAGCAGGGCGATCACCGGTTTGCCGCTGCGCTGACCCCGCAGGGCAGCCGTTACCAGAAGGCTTACCATAGCTGATACGATAAGCGGCTGACGTGCGCCCGCCGGGTAGCGCAGAACCTCAGGAGGTTCCCCGAATTGGCTAAGCAGGCAGTCGCCGAGAAAAGGCAGCGGCGTGAACGCGGATCCATCAGCGTCGACGAAATCCTCAACGGCGCCTTCGAAGTCGCCGAGCAGGTGTCGATCGACAACCTGAGCATGCCGCTGCTGGCCAAGCACCTTGACGTCGGTGTGACAAGCATCTACTGGTACTTCCGCAAAAAGGACGACCTGCTCAACGCGATGACCGACCGCGCGCTCGGTCAGTACGACTTCGCCACCCCGTTCGTCGAAGGCCGGGACTGGCGCGAGTCGTTGCACGACCACGCCCACAAGATGCGCCAGACGTTCCGCAACAATCCGATCCTCTGCGATCTCATCCTCATCCGGGGAAGCTTCGGAAAAGAAGCCACCCAGGCTGCTTTCCAGAAGCTGGAGAAGGCGGTCGCCACCCTGGTTGAGGCGGGGCTGTCGCCGGAGGACGCTTTCGACACCTACGCCTCGATCTCGGTGCACACCCGCGGCTCGGTGGTCCTCGAACGCCTGCAAGCAAAGTCGGCCAGCGAGACGCCGCGCCCTAACACCGCGGGGCGCGTCATCGACCCGGCCACGATGCCGCTCATCGCCGAACTGACCCAAAAGGGCCACCGCATCGGAGTGGCCGACGACATCAACTTCGAATACGGCCTCAACTGCATTCTTGACAACGCCAGCCGGCTCATCGAAAAAAATGCGAAAGCTCCTGGCAGCAAAGCGAAATCGAAGCGCCGGGCATCCGGCTAGACCTCGATAAGGACGGCTCCGCCTTGGCCGCCGCCGGCGCACATCGCGGCTACGCCGATGCCGCCGCCACGGCGGCCCAGTTCGTGTACGAGCGTGGTGAGCATGCGCGCCCCGGTGGCCGCGATGGGATGGCCCAGGCTGCAACCGCTGCCGTAGACGTTGACCCGATCCTCGTCGAGCCCGTACTCACGACAGGCGGCGATGGGCACGGAAGCGAACGCCTCGTTGATCTCCCACAGCGTGACGTCGTTGGCAGACAAACCGGCTCGATCCAGCACCTTGCCGATCACCAGGACCGCTCCCAGCCCGGTGTCGCGCGGTTCGACGCCGACCGCCGCCCACGTTTTGACGCTGCCCAACACGGTGAGTCCCGCCGAACGGGTGAATTCCTCGTCGGTCAGGGTCAGGGCTGCGGCGGCGTCATTGGTGCCGCTGCTGTTGCCCGCGGTGATGGAAAACCCTTCGATCTCCGGATGTAGAACCTTCAGCGACGCCAGCTTCTCCATGCTGGTGTAGCGGCGCGGATGTTCGTCGACGCTGAACTCGGTCAGCGCCCCGTCGTGACCTTGAATCTTCAGCGGCACGATCTCGTCGACGAACGTGCCGGCATCGATAGCCGCAATTGCGCGCTGATGCGACCGCAACGCCCACGCATCCATCTCTTCGCGGGTGATTCCGACCGCTTTGGCGGTGTTCCAGCCCACGGTGATGGACATGTCGCGGGTCGGCGCGTCTGGTGTTTCCGGATGCGACGGCGGCATCCAGCGCTCCTCGAACTCCAGGCTCGGCCCGGGGATGCGCCAGTTCATCAGCGGCCCCGTCGACAGTGACTGCACGCCCCCGGCCACAAGCACGCGCTCGACACCGCAGCCGATGTGGGCTGCCGCGTTGGCGACCGCGGTGAGGCTGCCCGCGCAATGCCGGTTGACCGCCTGCCCGGGCACCGATACCAGCTCCGAGGCCGCAGCGGCGTACCGCGCCAAATCGCCACCGCCGTAGTGGGACTCGGCGAAGATGACGTCGTCGACGGCGGCGGGCTCCACCCCGGATCGCCGGACCGTTTCTTGCAGGACGGTGGTTGCCAGCACTTCCGCGGGCGTGTTGACCAACGAGCCTTTGAACGATGTCCCGATGGCGGTCCGCACGGCGCTCACGATGACGGGCTTGGGCATGTCCTCAACCTTCACTCGAGACGGCTTGGAAACAGCAATAGTAACAACTACCGTAGTGGCGACGATAACCGGGGATCAGGCGGGGGCGTGGCTGCGCTTTTCGGGTTGAGGCTGGTCAGGTGCCCGCTTTCGGTGCCTGCGGCGGGGTCGAGTTCGCAGTCGACGATCGCCGGTGCGTTGGAGGCCACCGCGTCGGCCAGCGCCGACCGCAACTCGGCCGAGGTTGTGACGTGATATCCCTTGCCGCCGAACGCTTCTGCGATCAATTCATGACGGGCGTGGGCGCAAAGGACGGTGGGTGCTGGGTCGGTCCCCGCTGTCGGGGCCTCGTCGCCGCGGTAGACGCCGCCGTTGTTGAGTACGACGACCGTAATCGGCAGTCGGTAGCGGCAAATGGTCTCGAATTCCATGGCGCTGAAGCCGAATGCGCTGTCACCCTCGATCGCGACCACCGGTTGTCCGGTTTCGACGGCCGCGGCGATGGCGTACCCCATGCCGATGCCCATGACTCCCCATGTTCCGCTGTCGAGTCGGTGTCGCGGGAGCTGCATGTCGATGACGTTGCGGGCGCTGTCCAACGCGTTGGCGCCTTCGTTGACCACATAGAGTTGCGGATGGTGCGCCAGGACGTCGCGAATGGCGCGTAGCGCGTTGTGAAACCGCATTGGGTGCGGATCTTCGGCCAGGCGCTTGCGCATTGCGGCGTCGTTGTGGCCCCTGCGCTCGGCGAGCTCGCTGGTCCACGCGTTCGGCGGGACGATCGGTTGCTCCTGTACGCGGTCGAGCAGCGACGCCATCACCGAGCCGATGTCGCCGGCCAGCGGCGCCGCGATCGGTCGGTTGCTGTCGAATTCGGAGGCCTCGATATCGACCTGGATGAACTTCGCATCGGCGGACCATCTTGGCGGCTCGCCGTGGCCCAAAAGCCAGTTCAACCGGGCACCGACCAGCATGACGACGTCAGCGCGGGCCAGCGCCAGCGAGCGCGCGGCGGCAACAGACTGCGGGTGGCTATCGGGCAGCAGACCCTTGGCCATCGACATCGGCAGAAACGGAATCCCGGTGGTCTCTACGAATCGCCGAATCATGTTATCCGCCTGGGCGTATGCGGCACCTTTGCCGAGCACGATCAGCGGTCGCTGGGCCTGTGCGAGCAGCCCCAAGGCGCGATCGACTGCCTCAGGCGCCGGAAGTTGCCGGGGAGCGGGATCGAGCACGCGCCAGAGGGTTTCGGCGGTGGTGGCAGCGTCGATAGCCTGGGCCAGCACCGCGCCGGGGATGTCAAGGTAAACGCCACCCGGCCGACCGGAAGCGGCGGTGCGAATCGCGCGGGCAACGCCCAGCCCGATGTATTCCGCCCGGGCGATGCGGTATGCCGCTTTTGCGAACGGTCGAGCCGCATTGAGTTGGTCGAGTTCCTCGTAGTCCCCGCGTTGCAGGTCGACCAGCTCTCGTTCGCTCGATCCGGAGATCTGAATCATCGGGAAGCAGTTTGTGGTGGCGTTCGCCAGCGCGACGAGGCCGTTGAGGAATCCGGGCGCCGACACCGTCAAGGAGATGCCCGGCCGTCCGGTGAGAAATCCGGCGGCGGCCGCGGCATTGCCGGCGGAGGTTTCGTGCCGGAAGCCGATGAAGCGGATTCCAGATGCCTGCGCGAGGCGGGCCAGGTCGGTGATCGGGATACCCACGAGCCCGTAGATCGTCTCGACCCCATTGAGCTTGAGCGCGTCGACAAGCAAATGGAAGCCGTCGGTCAATTCGGCCGATGTAGAGTGCGTGGTCATCGCTCCACTGTTGCATTCGGGCAAACGACTAGCGTGTGATCGATGACTTCCACCGCCGAAACCTCAAGCCCGCGCATCATTGATCTGCTGCAGGCGGCGGCAAGTCGCCACCCGGATGCGCGGGCGCTTGTCGTCACCGCCGATCGCATCCCGATCACCTATCGTGGCCTGCTCGGGCTGGTCGACGAACTCGCCGGCAAGCTGGCGCGCTGTGGACTGCGGCCCGGCGACCGGGTGGCGCTGCGGGCCCACAGCAGCGCCGAGTTCGTCGTCGGGTTGTTGGCGGGATCCCTTGCGCGCCTTGTGGTGATCCCGCTGGATCCCGGGCTCCCAGTCGCCGAACAGCATGCCAGGATCACGGCGGCGGCAGCGCGGGTTGTCTTGGTCGCCGCCGTCGACACCAAAGAGTCGCCGTTCCCCTCTTGGCCCGTCTCGCTGAGCGACAGCGGGGTGCATCTCGACACCGCCGCGGCGCTATCCCCGACCATCGCCGCACCCGAGGGATTGCGGCCCGACGACGCGATGATCATGTTCACCGGCGGCACCACCGGGTCGCCGAAGATGGTGCCCTGGACGCAGGACAACATTGCCTGCTCGGTCCGCGGCGTCATCACCACCTGCGGGCTTGGCCCGCAGGATGCGACCGTCGCGGTGATGCCGCTGTTCCACGGTCACGGGCTGATTGCCGCGCTGCTGTCGACCCTGGCGTCTGGCGGCACGGTGCTGATTCCCGCTGCCGGGCGGTTTTCCGCGCACACCTTCTGGGACGACGTCCGCTCCGCCGGAGCCACCTGGTTCACTGCGGTGCCGACAATTCACCAGATTCTTTTGGAGCGCAACGCAATTGACCGTCCGCGCGAACGTGTGCAACTTCGGTTTGTTCGCAGCTGCAGTGCGGCGCTCAGTGCCGAGACCGCGCAGGCGTTGCGCATGGAATTTTCCGCACCCGTGTTCAGCGCATACGGCATGACCGAGGCCACGCACCAAGTGACGAGCACGAGAGACGACCAGACTGTGACGACGGGCCTGGTCGGCCGGTCCAGCGGTGCCGACATCCGGATCGTCGGCGACGATGGCCGGACATGCCCGCCGGAGGCCGTCGGGGAGGTTTGGCTGCGCGGCCGCACGGTGGTGCGCGGCTACCTTGCCAATCCGGCCGCAACGGCCCAGACCTTCACCGACGGCTGGCTGCACACCGGCGACCTGGGGTCGCTGTCGGAGGCGGGAGAGCTGACGCTTCGCGGCCGGATCAAGGAGCTGATCAACCGGGCCGGCGAGAAGATATCGCCGGAGCGTGTGGAGGCGGTGCTCTCCAGCCACCCGAACGTCGCCGAAGCAGCCGTGTACGGCGTCGCCGATCCGCTCTACGGGGAGACAGTCGCGGCGGTGGTGGTGCCCAGTTCCTCCGGTCCTGTGAGCGTGGACGAACTGGACGCGTTCTCTCGGCAGCGGCTTGCGCCCTTCGAGGTGCCCGCCAGTTTTCAGGTGACGGACGAGTTGCCGCACACGGCGAAGGGTTCGGTGGATCGCCGCGCAGTGGCCGAACGGTTCCGACAGTGACCGCGCCCTTTGGTTGGGACTTTCCGTATGGCTGGCCGCGAAAGCCCGTGCTCGCCCGCAACGTTGTATGCACGTCACAACCTCTTGCCGCGCAAGCTGGACTGCGGATGCTCGCCGAAGGTGGCGGCGCGGTCGACGCGGCCGTTGCCGCCGCTATCACTCTTACGGTGGTGGAACCGGTTTCCAACGGGATCGGCTCAGACGCCTTCGCCATCGTCTGGGATGGCCACCGCCTGCACGGACTCAACGCGTCGGGCCGATCCCCGGCGTTGTGGACACCGGAGTACTTCGGCGACAACGGTGTTCCGGCGCTTGGCTGGAACTCGGTCACTGTGCCCGGCGCAGTGTCGGCTTGGGTGGAACTGCACGCCAAGTTCGGCCGGCTCCCCTTTGCAGGGCTCTTCGAGCCTGCAATCACCCACGCCCGCAATGGTTTTCTGGTCTCGCCGACGGTCGCTGCGCAGTGGGTCGATCAGGTGCCGCTGTTCAAGGAGCAGCCGGGGTTCGCCGACGTATTCATGCCCGACGGTCGGGCGCCGAGGGCCGGCGAGCTCGTCACGTTTCCAGACCACGCGGCCACGCTTGAGAAAATCGCCGCCACCGACGGCGCGGCGTTTTATCGCGGAGACCTTTCGGCGCGACTGGAGGCGCACGCGGCGGCCAATGGCGCTGTCATGCGGGCCAGCGACCTCGCCGCTTATCGCGCCGACTGGGTCGACACAATCAGCATTGCCTACCGTGGCTACACCATCCACGAAATCCCGCCCAACGGCCAGGGAATCGTCGCCTTGATCGCCCTAGGCATTCTCGAAAATCTCGAGATGGATTCTGCCCCAGCAGATTCCGCAGACAGTGTGCATCTGCAGATCGAAGCACTCAAACTGGCTTTTGCCGACGCGCACGCGTACGTCGCCGACATCGACCACATGCCGCTACGTCCACAGCACCTGCTCAACCCGGAATACCTCAAGCAACGGGCAACACTGATCGACCCGAAGCGGGCCAAGCCGGCGTCTGCAGGAACTCCGCGCGGGGGCACCGTGCATCTCACCGCGGCTGACGCCTCCGGCGTGATGGTGTCGATGATCCAGTCGAACTACATGGGATTCGGCTCCGGTGTGGTGGTGCCGGGCACGGGGATTGCATTGCAAAACCGCGGCGCGAACTTTGTCGCGGCACAAGGCCATCCGAATCAAGTGGGCCCCAATAAGCGGCCTTACCATACCATCATCCCGGCTTTTGTCACCAAAGACGGCGCGCCGGTGATGAGCTTCGGGGTGATGGGCGGCCCCATGCAGCCTCAAGGCCACGTGCAGGTGATGGTTCGCATCGTCGACCACGGCCAGAATCCGCAGACGGCCTGCGACGGTCCCCGGTTCCGCTGGGTGCAGGGCATGCAGGTCTGCTGCGAACACGGTTTTCCGCAGTCAACTCTCGACGAGCTGACGCGGCGCGGTCACGACCTGGTGACGGTGGACGACTACAACCAGTTCGGCAGCTGCCAGGCGATTTGGCGGCTCGATGACGGCTACCTTGCGGTTAGCGACCCCCGCCGAGACGGCCACGCCGCGGGTTTCTAGTGGGCAAAATGGTCACCCTCTTTGCGGCGAGTCACCTGTGACGGATGGGACAGTCGGGTCTGCTTCGGTGCGTCGTCGACTAGACGTGGATCTTTCCCTCGGCAGCCAGCAGGGCGATGTCACGGCGAAAGTGCCCGCCAGGCAAGCGAATCGAGCCGAGAATGTCATACGCCGCCTTGCGCGCCGCGGGTAGGTCGGCGCCCGTGCCCACCACCGAGAGCACCCGACCACCGGCGGATACGATCGCACCGTCGTCGCGGCGGGCCGTTCCGGCGTGCAACACACCGTCAGCCTCGGACCCCACGACCACGTCGCCGAGCCGTGGGCGACCCGGGTAGTTTTCGGCTGCCAGCACCACCGTCACCGCTGCACCGTCGCGCCAGCGCAAATCTCCGAAGTTCGCCAACTCGCCGGTGGCAGCCGCGTAAAGCAGTTGGCCCAGTGGCGATTCCAGCAACGCCAGCACCGACTGGGTTTCGGGATCACCGAATCGGCAGTTGAATTCGACCACCGCCGGCCCTTTGGAGGTGATCGCAAGACCGGTGTAGAGCAGTCCGCAAAACGAGCTGCCGCGCCGGGCCAGTTCGGCGGCAATAGGTTCGACGATCTTGGTGACCATCTCGCGGTAGACGTCGGGCGGTAGCCAGGGCAGTGGCGCGTAGGCGCCCATGCCGCCGGTGTTGGGTCCGGTGTCGCCGTCGCCGACCCGCTTGAAGTCCTGCGCGGCCAGCATCGGGACCACGGTGGGGCCGTCGACCACGCTGAACAACGAAACCTCGGGTCCTTCGAGGTAGGACTCCAACAGCACAGGATGACCGGCCTCCAGCAGTCCGGCCGCATGCGCGCGCGCGACCTCGCGGTCGGGTGTCACGACCACACCCTTGCCGGCCGCCAGCCGGTCGTCTTTCACCACCCAGGCGGGATCACCCGCGGCCACCCCGAACCGGCTCAGGGCCGCATCCAAATGCGCAGGATTGTCCACGATCTCACTGGAAGCGGTGCGCACCCCGGCCGCGGCCATCACCTCCTTGGCAAATGCCTTCGAGCCTTCGATCCGGGCGGCCTCCTTGGAGGGGCCGAAGCACACGATGCCGGTCTCGCGCACAGCGTCGGCGACGCCGAGCACCAGGGGTATCTCCGGGCCGATCACCACCAGATCGGCCCGCACCCGCCGCGCCAGCGCGGCGACCTGGTCGCCTGAGGTGACGTCCACACGGTGCTGCTCGGCGATCAGCGCGGTGCCGGCGTTGCCCGGAGCGACGGCGAGCGCCTCGACCTGCGGATCTTTGTGCAGAGCCAACAGCAGGGCATGTTCACGGGCACCGGAGCCGATCACCAGGACGCGCACGACGTCACCCTATCGGCCTGACAGCGACCCCGGGCCATGAAATCGTGCGCACCGCGGCCGAGAAGGCAACCGGCAACTTCGTCGACGACATCGCGATGAAGCTGCCGCTGCTGGCGATCGCCGACCTCATTGGCGTTCCGGAGGCCGACCGCGCAAAGCTGTTCGCCTGGACCAATTCCGTCATGAACACCGACGACCCCGACTACGACAGCGATCCCACGACGGCCAATGCGGAGCTGATGGGCTACGCCTACACCATGGCTGAGGAGCGTCGCCGTTGTCCGGCCGACGACATTGTGACCAGGCTGGTCCAGGCCGACGTTGACGGCGAATCGCTGGGTGACACCGAGTTCGCGTTCTTCGTCATCTTGCTGGCCGTCGCGGGGAACGAGACCACCCGCAATGCCGTGACGCACGGCATCAACGCATTTTCCGACTATCCCGACCAGCGGGAGCTCTACAAGGCGGCGTGCGTACCACGGGTGGGCCGGTGCAGCGCCGGCCACTGACGACGAGGCCGTCGCCCGGATCCTGGCCGCGGCCAGTAACGCAATCGACGGCCGCGGTGCCGACTTCAGCATCGCCGACGTGGCGCGCGCGCTGGGAGTCACCCGGCAGACGGTCTACCGGTACTTCCCCAGCACCGACGCCCTACTCCTGGCGGCGGCAACCCGCGCGGCGACTGGCTTTCTCGACCGGTTGGCTACGCACTTGTCGGGGATCACCGATCCTGTGGAAGCGGTCACCGAAGCGATACCACCCTGGAGTGGTTGCCCGCCGACAAACACATCAGTCTGCTGCTGGCGCCCGACCGCGGTAACGCGTTCACCCCGGACGTCACGTCCGGCGTAGCCCTGCAATTCGCAACTCATTGTTGCGCCGGTTGGACGTCGACTGGGCCGCAGCGGGTTTGACCGACGACGACCTGGCTGATCTGGCCGAGCACTTGCTGCGCATCGTCCAGTCGTTCGTCATCGATCCCGGCCGGCCGCCCCGACGCGGAGAGAACTTGCGCAACTACCTGCTTCGTTGGGTCGGCACAGCGGTGGGCGACGGTCGACGTTAATCCAGCGACTTGCCGGTGTGCATCTGGACCGCCGCGTTGACGTTGGCCTTCTTGTCGTTAGCGGTTCCTTCGGCGGCGGCCTTCTTGCGTTTAGCCATGACGCGTTCGATCACGCCGTTGAGCCCCGAGCCGAGCGGGAAGCCGACGTAATGGGTCAGGAATATCGCCACCTCGCGCAGTTCGTCCTCGGTCAACTCGCCGTTCTGCAGCGCAGCGTTGACCTGCACCTCCGACAAGTCCTGCAGTCCGAGCGCGGTAACAACCGACAACGTCATCAGCCGCTTGTCGCGCATGGACAACCCCGGCCGGGTCCAGATGCGCCCGAAGAGATGATCGACGGTCAGCGCGAAGTACTCACCCGGCATGTCCGGCATCTCCCAGGCGTAGACCTCGTTCATTTTTTCGAGGCCCTTGCGGCGCAGTTCGTCCATCGCGTCTCCAATCAATTCGACGACGTCGTGTGCGGTAAGCCAAGCCCGTCCGCCAGCCGCTGCAACGCCACTTTGGCCAATGGCAGCTCCACCGACAGCGCCTCACCCAGCTCCAACGCCAGGCTCAAATCCTTTTCCCCCAGCTCGCGGGTGTGCAGGAACGGCTGATACAAGAAATGGTCGGGCTCAAGTGGTTTCATGTCGTCTCGCACCATGATCGCCCCGGGACCGCCGGTAAGCGCATCGGTGTGGCGCACTACCCGACCAAGCGCCTGCAGGTCCAGCCCGGCAGCCTCGGCCAGTTTCATGGCTTCACAGGCGGCGGCGTACGAGGTGAACGTCAACATATTGCGCGCCAGCTTCATCCGCGTTCCGGCACCCGGCCCGCCGGCGTGGATGACCAGTGACGCCCACTGTTTGAATGCCGGCTTGATGCGCTCGTAGACTTCCCGCTCGGCGCCCACCATGGTGGCCAACTCGCCCTTTTCGGCGGCACCGCCGCCGCCACTGACTGGTGCGTCGACGATGTGAAGGCCTTGCGGTTTCAGCTCGTTGGCCAATTCGACCGCCGTGGTGTCGCTGATCGTGGAGTGGATCGCGATCACGGTGCCCGGCTTTGCGTTGGCCGCCAGTTCGGCGACAACGTCGCGCACCTGGGCATCGTCGAGCACAGTGACGCTGATGATGTCGGCGCTGGCAACGTCGGCGACGCTGTCGCCCAGCAGGGCGCCGGCTTCGGCCAGCGGCGTCATGGCTTCGGTGCGCACGTCGAAAACCGTTAGCCCACCGGGCCATTCGACGAGCCGCCGCGCCATCGGCGCACCCATGTTGCCCAGCCCGATGTAGCCCAGCTTCGGATGTTGGCTCATGACCGGATGATCTGTCCGCCGTCGACGTTGAAGATCTGGCCGGTGATCCAGGACGCCTGATCGGACAGCAGGAAAAGACACATGCCGACCAGATCTTCAGGCGTGCCCATGCGCGACAATGGAATCTGCTTAACCATGTCGTTGACGATGTCGCCGGGCGTGACGGTTTTGGTGGCTTCGGTGTCGATCGGGCCCGGCGCAATCGCGTTGATGCGGATGTTCATACCGCCGAGCTCGCGGGACAACTGCTGGGTCAACCCGTTGATGCCGACCTTGGCCAGGCCGTAGAAATTCGAATACAGCCAGGCCGCCGTCGAGGATTGGTTGACAATCGCGCCGCCGCCGCGTTTGGCCATCTTCTTGTACACCGCGCGGGTGCAGACCAGTGCGCCGTCGAGGTTGACGCTCATGAACTTCTTGTAGTAATCCCAGGGCACAGTCAGCAGCAGGTCGAGTTTCATGCCGCCGTAGATGGCGGCGTTGTTGACCAGATAGTCGATGCCGCCGAACTCCGCGACCGTAGCGTCGGCCATCGCCTTGGCCGACTCCGGGTCAGAGACGTCGACCGGCATGTGGATGGCCTTGCCGCCGTCGGCGACGATCTGCTTGGCCGCCGCCTGGGCTGCGTCGGCGTTGATGTCGGCGACCACCACCGAGGCACCTTCGCGGGCCAGCGCCTGAGCATAGGCCTGGCCGATGCCCTGTGCCGCGCCGGTGACGATGGCCACCTTGTTGTCGAATCGCATTGTCTTCCTCTCCGCCGAGTGGCCACTTATTGCACGCGTTTGGCGAAAAACCGTGTGATAACTGGCCACTCGCGACTTACACCGCTGTGGCAACGAGTTTGGTCTCGAGGTACTCCTCGAAGCCGGCCAGCCCCATCTCGCGGCCGATGCCGGATTGCTTGTAACCGCCGAACGGCGCGTCGGCGGAGTACCACACGCCGCCGTTGACATTGACGGTGCCGACCCGAAGCCGCGCCGCAACCTTGGCGGCGCGCTCCGGCTCGCCGTAGACGGTGCCCGACAGCCCATATGGCGAGTCGTTGGCGATGCGCACCGCATCGTCGTCGCCGTCATGAGCGATCACCGTGAGCACCGGACCGAAAATCTCCTCGCGGGCGGGCCGGGCGTCGTTGGTGAGCCCGACGATCACCGTCGGTTCGATGAAGAACCCGCTCGCCTTGTCCGCCGGCCGGCCGCCGCCGCAGGCGAACGAACCACCTTCTGCCACAGCCAAATCCAGATACCCCTGCACACGATCACGCTGCCGCGCCGAGATCAACGGCCCGCACACCGTGCCGGGATCGTTGGGATCGCCCGGTTTGATCGAGCCCATCGTGGCGGCCGCAATCCCCACCGCCTCGTCGTAGCGGGCCCGCGGCACCACCAGCCGGGTAGTGATCGCACAGCCCTGCCCGGCGTGCATGGACGCCGCGAACGCCGACACCGAGCATGCGCCCGCCATATCGGCGTCGTCGAGCACCACGAACGCCGACTTGCCGCCCAGCTCCAAGAACACCTTCTTGATGTTGGTCGCGGCATCGGTCATCACGCTGCGACCGGTGGCGGTCGACCCGGTGAACGAAATCATGTCCACCCGGGGATCTTTGGCCAACAGCGCCCCCAAGCTGTGATCGCTGGACGTGACGATGTTGACCACGCCCGGCGGAAAGTCGGTGTGCTCGACGATGAGCTCCGCGAGCGCTCCCGCACACCACGGTGTGTCAGGTGCCGGTTTGAGGACCACGGTGTTGCCCGCTGCCAGCGCCGGCCCCAGCTTGGCCAGGTTGATCTGATGCGGAAAGTTCCACGGGGTGATTGCCCCGACCACGCCGACGGCTTCCCGTGCGATGGTGCGCCGGGTCGGGATGCCCAGCGGCGCAGCCTCACCGAGATCCTGGTTCCACTGGTATGTCTCGGCGGTGTCCGCGGAGAACGCCAGGTCGTTGATTGGTCCCTCGAGCTGTGCGCTGGCGGTGAGCATCCGCGGCGCGCCGACCTCCGCTATCGTCAGCTCCCGCAATTCCTCCAGGTGTTCGCGCAGCGCCTCACGCAGCTGGCGCACACACCGCACTCGCAACTCGGTGTTGCGGGACCAGTCGGTTTCGTCGAAAGCCCGCCGCGCCGCGTCGATTGCGCGGCTCATGTCCTCGGCACTGGCGTCGGCGGCGCCCCCGAGCACTTCCTCGGTCGCCGGATTGATGGTCGGGAACGTTCCGCCGCTGCCGGCCGACAGTTTGCCGTCGATGAGTAGGGCACTTACGCCGTCCGCCAATAACGCCATCGCATGCTCCCGCCTCGCCACATAATGGACAGTTGTCCGGAATACTCCAGTCGAACCATAGCCGTCGGGTTGGCGCCGGTGCAAGGTCCGAAGCCAAACATATCGGTGACTGTCCTGATTATTGCGGGTTTAGCCGACGCCACTTGCTTCGCCGCGCACATATCGGTTAGCTTGGACAGGTGTCCAGCGATGCAGTGGTCGCGATCACTTCCCAGCCGGATGGTCATCCCGGCGACGCGCCGCGGAACCGCCGCCAGGAGGAGACCTTCCGCAAGGTGCTGGCCGCCGGGATCGAAACGCTGCGGGAGAAGTCCTACGCGGACCTGACGGTGCGTGCGGTTGCCGCTCGGGCCAAAGTGGCCCCGGCGACCGCCTACACCTATTTCTCGTCGAAGAACCATCTGATCGCCGAGGTGTATCTGGACTTGGTGCGTCAGGTGCCCTACTTCACCGACGTCAACGAGCCGATGCCGGTCCGGGTCGACAAGGCGTTGCGGCACTTGGCGCTGGTGGTCGCCGACGAACCCGAGGTCGCCGCCGCCTGCACGACCGCACTGCTGGGAGGCGGCGCTGATCCAGCGGTGCGCAAGGTGCGCGACCGGATCGGCGCCGAGATCCATCGCCGGATCACCTCGGCCATCGGACCCGACGCCGAGCCGCGGACCGTAGCCGCACTGGAGATGACGTTCTTCGGCGCGCTGGTTCAGGCCGGCAGCGGAGCCTTCACCTACCACCAGATCGCGGACCGGCTCGCCTACGTGGTCGGCATGATCCTGCCCGGGCAATCCAATGGAGAAAATCGATGACCGTACAGGTGGGCGACCGCCCCGACGAACTGGTGCTCGACCCCTACGACTATGACTTCCACGAGGATCCGTACCCGTACTACCGGCGGCTGCGCGACGAGGCTCCGCTGTACCGCAACCACGAGCTGAAGTTCTGGGCGTTGTCGCGTCATCACGACGTGCTGCAAGGATTTCGCAACAGCACCGCGCTGTCGAACGCGTACGGCGTTTCGCTGGATCCGGTTTCTCGCAGTGCCGATGCGCACAAGGTGATGTCGTTTCTGGCGATGGACGACCCCGGACATTTGCGGCTGCGCACCCTGGTCTCTAAGGGCTTCACTCCGCGGCGAATACGGGAACTCGAGCCGCGGGTTCGCGAACTTGCCCGGACCCACCTCGACGCCGCCTTGCAATCCGAAAGTTTCGACTTCATCGCCGAATTCGCCGGCAAGCTGCCGATGGACGTCATCTCCGAGCTGATGGGCGTGCCCGAATCCGACCGGCCCCGGATCCGTGCGTTGGCCGACGGGGTGCTGCACCGCGAGGAGGGCCTGGCTGACGTGCCCCAGAGCGCGGTGCAGGCGTCGATCGATTTGATGGCCTACTACACCCAGCTGATCGCCGAATTCAAGAAAACCCGGGCCGACAACCTGACTTCGGCGCTGCTGGAGGCCGAGGTCGACGGCGACCGCCTTACTGACGAGGAGATCTTGGCGTTCTTGTTCCTGATGGTGATCGCCGGCAACGAGACCACCACCAAGCTGCTGGGCAACGCCGCCTACTGGGCGGGGCGCAATCCTGATCAGTTGACGCAGGTGTTCGCCGACCACACCAAAATTCCGTTGTGGGTGGAAGAAACGCTGCGCTACGACACCTCCAGCCAAATCTTGGCCCGCACCGTCGCGCACGACCTCACGATGTACGGCACTACTGTCCCCGAAGGTGACGTGGTGTTGCTGTTGCCCGGCTCTGCCAACCGCGACGACCGGGTGTTTCCCGACGCCGACGAGTATCGCATCGGCCGCGAAATCGGTTCGAAGCTAGTCAGTTTCGGCAGCGGCGCGCATTTCTGCCTGGGAGCGCATTTGGCGCGGATGGAAGGCCGTGTGGCGCTGGAAAAACTGCTGAAGCGCATCCGCGGCTATGCGGTGGACGAAAACAACGCCGTGCGAGTGCATTCCAGCAACGTGCGCGGGTTCGCTTACCTGCCGATCAGCGTGGAGGTCGCCTGAATGCCGCGTTTGGAACCGCATCCTGAGCGCCGCCCTGCGATAGTGGCCGGTGCGTCGTCGGGCATCGGGGCAGCCACCGCGGTGGAACTTGCCGCCCGGGGCTTCCCGGTCGCGCTGGGAGCCCGTCGGGTCGAAAAGTGTGAGGAGATCGTCGACAAGATTCACGCGCAAGGCGGCGAAGCGGTCGCACTCTACCTCGACGTCACCGATCCGGAGTCGGTCAAGGGCTTTGTGCACCGCGCCACCGAGCAACTCGGCGACATCGAGCTACTCGTCACTGGTGCCGGAGATACCTATTTCGGCCGCTTACACGAAATCAGCACCGACGTCTTCGAATCCCAAGTGCAGATCCACCTCATCGGTGCCAACCGGTTGGCCACCGCGGTGCTGCCGGGCATGCTGGAGCGCCAACGCGGCGACCTGATCTTCGTCGGTTCCGACGTCGCGCTGCGCCAGCGGCCGCACATGGGCGCCTACGGCGCGGCGAAGGCGGCGCTGGTGGCCATGGTCACCAATCTGCAGATGGAACTCGAAGGAACCGGAGTGCGCGCCTCGATCGTGCATCCGGGCCCGACCAAGACCGGCATGGGCTGGAGCCTGCCGCCCGAATCGATCGGCCCAATGCTCGAGGATTGGGCCAAGTGGGGGCAAGCCCGCCACAACTACTTCCTGCGCCCGTCCGACCTGGCCAGGGCGATCGCGTTCGTCGCCGAAACACCGCGCGGCGGGTTCATCACGTCGATGGAGATCCAACCCGAGGCGCCGCTGTCGAATGCGCCGGCCGAACGCAAGCAACTGAAGTACCCGGAGGAGTCGTGACAAGTCAACAGCTGAAAGAGGTTCCGCGGGTCTCGGGCGGCCACCAGGAACACGGGCACCTTGAGGAGTTCCGCACCGACCCCATCGGCCTGATGAGACGCGTCCGCGACGAGTGCGGCGACGTCGGCTGGTTCCAGTTGGCCGGCAAGCAGGTCGTGCTGTTGTCGGGCGCCGAAGCAAACGAGTTCTTCTTCCGTGCCAGCGACGACGACCTCGACCAGGCCGAGGCGTATCCGTTCATGACACCGATCTTCGGCAAGGGGGTAGTGTTCGACGCCAGCCCCGAGCGGCGAAAAGAAATGCTGCACAACGCCGCACTGCGCGGCGAACAGATGAAGGGTCACGCCACCACCATCGAGCGCGAGGTCCGCCGGATGATCGCCGGTTGGGGCGACACCGGCGAGATCGACCTGCTGGACTTCTTCGCCGAGCTGACCATCTACACGTCGACGGCGTGCCTGATCGGCAAGAAGTTCCGCGACCAGCTCGATTACCGCTTCGCGCGCCTCTACCACGAGCTCGAGCGCGGCACCGACCCGTTGTGCTATGTCGATCCTTATCTGCCGATCGAGAGCTTCCGCCGCCGCGACGAGGCCCGAAAAGCGTTGGTGGCGCTGGTGCAAGACATCATGGACAACCGGACGGCCAACCCGCCGGCCGACAAGAGTGATCGTGACATGCTCGACGTGTTGATCACTGTCAAAGACGACGAGGGCAATCCCCGGTTCTCGGCTGACGAGATCACCGGCATGTTCATCTCGATGATGTTCGCCGGGCATCACACCAGCTCGGGCACTGCCGCATGGACGCTGATCGAGTTGATGCGCCATCCCGAGGTCTACGCAGGGGTGATCAAGGAACTCGACGAGCTCTATGCCGACGGTCAACCGGTGAATTTCCATGCCTTGCGCCAGATTCCGCGGCTTGAGAACGTGCTCAAGGAGACGCTGCGGCTGCACCCGCCGCTGATCATCCTGATGCGGGTAGCCAAAGGCGAATTCGAGGTAAAAGGCTTTCCCATCCATGCTGGCGACTTGGTGGCAGCGTCACCGGCAGTCTCCAACCGCATCCCCGGGGACTTCCCGGAGCCCGACGACTTCGTGCCGGAACGATACGACGAGCCGCGTCAGGAAGACCTGATCAACCGGTGGACCTGGATTCCCTTCGGTGCCGGTCGGCATCGCTGCGTGGGCGCCGCGTTCGCCACCATGCAGATCAAGGCGATCTTCTCGGTGCTGTTGCGCGAGTATGAGTTCGAGATGACGCAACCGTCGGAGAGCTATCGCAACGACCATTCCAAGATGGTGGTGCAGCTGGCCCAACCGGCCCGTGTGCGCTACCGCCGCCGCCGCGGGAGTCGATGATGGGTTACAAGGTGATAGCCGATTTGGATCTGTGCCAGGGGCACGCGATGTGCGAGCTGGAGGCGCCCGACTATTTTCGGGTCCCCAAACGCGGCCAGGTCGAAATCCTCGACAACGAGCCGCCCGACGAGGCCAGGAAACAAATCGAGCAAGCGGTGTGGGCCTGTCCCACTCAGGCGCTGTCGATCCACGAGACAGGAGAGTGACCATGCCCGGATTCCTACGCCAGGAACTCGAGGACGTCGTGCAGCGCTGGCTGGAGGCCAACCGGGAGGCCGAAAGAACCGGTGACTGGCGCATTCTCGCCGACTTCTACACCGACGATGCCACCTACGGATGGAACATCGGGCCGAAGGAGGACGTGATGTGCGTCGGCATCGACGAGATCCGCGACATCGCGCTGGGCCAGGAAATGGAAGGCTTGCAGGGGTGGCGCTACCCGTACCAGCGCGTCGTGATCGACGACAAGATCGGCGAAGTGGTGGGGTTCTGGAAGCAGGTCGCAACCGACGCCGACGGCACCGAGCAGGAGGTGTACGGCATCGGCGGCAGCTGGTTCCGCTATGCCGGTGGCGGCAAATGGAACTGGCAGCGCGACTTCTTCGACTTCGGGCACGTCTCGGCGCTCTACATGGATCTGATCAAGGCAGGCAAGCTGTCGGCGGGCATGCATAAGCGCATCGAACGCGGTATGGCCGGTGAGAAGGTGCCCGGCTACTACCCGCTCGGAAAGGCTCCGGTACCTCTGTGGTGACTTTTGTCGCGGCGATCGACTGGTTTGCCGCAAGCCGCCCGCTGCAGGGCTGCGAGCTATCAGCTCCGGCGCAGTGCCTGGCCGGTAAATGTGATCCAGCACTCACCAGCCACAACTCGACACGTAGGCTCACCTAATCGGTCGCTTCGACGCAGGCTCGGAGCCAAGTCACGGCGGGAGGTTCACGTGAAGACAAAGGGCGCGCTGATCTGGGAGTTCAACCAGCCATGGTCGGTCGAGGAAATCGAGATCGGCGATCCGCAAAAGCACGAGGTCAAGATCCAGATGGAGGCCGCGGGTATGTGCCACTCCGACCACCATCTGGTGACCGGCGGCATCCCGATGGCGGGCTTTCCGGTGCTGGGCGGGCACGAAGGCGCCGGCATCGTCACCGAAGTGGGCCCAGGTGTTGAGGATTTCGCCGAGGGCGATCATGTGGTGTTGTCGTTCATCCCGTCGTGCGGCAAATGTCCTTCGTGCCAGGCGGGTATGCGCAACCTGTGTGATCTGGGCGCCGGGCTGCTCAACGGGGCTGCAGTGTCCGACGGCACGTTCCGCATCCAGGCCCGCGGCCAAAACGTCTACCCGATGACCCTGCTGGGCACCTTCTCGCCTTACATGGTGGTCCACGAAAGCTCGGTGGTGAAGATCGACCCGTCGGTGCCGTTCGAGGTGGCCTGCCTGGTCGGCTGCGGTGTAACGACGGGCTACGGTTCGGCCACCCGCGCCGCAGACATCCGGCCCGGTGACGACGTCGCGATCGTCGGCGTGGGTGGGGTCGGCATGGCGGCGCTGCAGGGCGCGGTCAACGCCGGCGCGCGCTACATCTTCGTCGTCGAGCCAGTCGAATGGAAGCGCGACCAGGCACTCAAATTCGGTGCCACCCACGTTTATCCGGACATGGAGGCCGCGCTGATGGGCATCGCCGAGGTGACCTACGGTCTGATGGCCAAGAAGGTGATCGTCACCGTCGGCGAGCTCAAGGGAGCCGACATCGATAGCTACATCAACATCACCGCCAAGGGCGGCACCTGCGTGCTGACCGCCATCGGCAGCCTGCTGGACACCGACGTGACGCTTAACCTCGCGATGCTGACCCTGATGCAAAAGAATCTGCAGGGCACCATCTTCGGCGGCGGGAACCCGCAATACGACATCCCCCAGCTGCTGTCGATGTACAAAGCGGGCAAACTCAACCTCGACGACATGATCACCCGGCAGTACAAGCTCGAGCAGATCAACGACGGTTACCAAGACATGCTGGACGGCAAGAACATTCGCGGCGTCATCCGCTTTACCGACGCCGACAGGTAGCCACCGTGACTCAGCCGGTACGGGTGTTCCAGGTGGCCTCCGGGAACGTGGGCAGCGAGATGATCAAACGGATCGCCCGCCACCCTGACCTGGAACTCATAGGGCTGCACTGCTATTCACCCGACAAGGTGGGCCGCGACGCGGGCGAAATAGCCGGCATCGGCCCGATCGGTGTCGCGGCCACGGGAACGGTGGACGAGATCATCGCCGCTGCACCGGACTGCGTGACCTTCCATGGAGTGTGGCCGGACCTCGAGCTGTACGAGCGAGTGCTGCAGGCCGGCATCAATATCGTCACGACCGCGGACTGGGTTACCGGCCATCATCGCAACACCAACCACCGGTTTCCCGACGGCCGCAGCGAATCCGAAGTGCTGCAGGCCGCCTGCCTGCGCGGGAACTCGACGTTCTACGGCACCGGCATGAACCCCGGGCTCGCGCAGATCCTGACGATCGTGCACAGCGCCGACGTCGCCGACATCGAAAACGTCACCTGCATCGAATCCGTGGACGTCTCGTGTCACCACTCGGCGCCGACCTGGGCCAACTGCGGATTCGGCCGCCCCGTCGACGATCCCGAGGTGCCGCGTCTGCTGGAGCTGGGCACCCGGGTGTTCGAAGACGGCGTGCGGATGATGGCCGACTGCCTCGACATCGCACTGGACGAGGTCACGTTCTACTACCAGCTCGCTGCCTGTACCAAGGACGTCGATCTCGGGTGGTACTCGCTGCCCGCCGGCTCAGTGGGCGGTGCAGCGTTCCAGTACGTCGGCACGAGCGGCGAAGTGCCGAGAGTGGAGCTGCACCTGGAATGGCAGATGACACCACACACCAAGCCGCACTGGGATATTCAAGGTTGCTACATCACCAAGATCCAGGGCGACCCGTGCATCTATAGCAAGCATCTGATCCTGCCCAAGGCGGGCACCGACTTCTCGAGCCCGGAGTCGGTCGCGGCGATCGGCATGACGGTCACCGGGATGCCCGCGCTCAACGCCATCCGCGCAGTGGTCGGCGCACTGCCGGGCATCGTCACCAGCGCCGACTTGCCGCTACGTGCGTTCGCCGGGCGGTTCGCGGCGCCGGTCGATGCCGACCCGCTGCGCCCGGCTTCGCCGCGCTTGCGATCGGCTCGGCCCGATGGTGGCGACCCGCTGCGCCCGGCTCCGCCGCGCTTGCGATCGCCACAGTGAACGCGTTTACCCATCTGCTGCGGCCCGGACGGAT
>NZ_CAXUCH010000005.1:0-33660 GCF_964249325.1 uncultured Mycobacterium sp.
GCCCAGCAGGCCGGCCGCACCGGCGCGCAGGTGCAGCTCGCACGGCAACTCGCCGATGCGCTCCCACTCGTCGACGTGCGGCAGGATCTCGCGCTCGGCGAAGGAGCGGACCGTCTTTCGCAGCTGGTCGCGCTCGGGCGTAGTCCAGAGGTTCACAGCAGCAATTCCGAAATGTCGACGTAGCGGCTGCGCAGCCATTCGCCCAGCCCTTTGGCCTGCGGGTCGAATCGCGCTTGATAGGCCACCCCCTGGCCCAGGATGTCGTCGATGACGAAGTTCACCGCGCGCAGGTTGGGCAGCAGATGGCGGGTGACCGGCAGGTCGGCGGTCTCGGGCAGCAGCTGCCGCAGCATGTCGGAAGTCAGCGTGTTGGCCAGCCAGCGCCACTGCTGGTCGGTGCGCACCCAGACTCCGACGTTGGCCGACCCGCCCTTGTCGCCGCTGCGGGCACCGGCGATGGTTCCCAGCGGCACCCGCCGGGTGGGGCCGGCAGGCAGCGGATCGGGCAACGGCGGCTCATCGGCCTGGGCTAACTTCAGAGTCTCTGTGGCGCAGGGAATCTCGACTCGAGCACCGTCGGCGTGCACGGCGATGTGCGGCACCTCTTTGGCGTCGACATAGCCAGGTGTGAACACGCCGTAGACCTGCCCGTCGCCGGGCGGAGCAGTCACGGTGAAGCCGGGATAGCTGGCAAGCGCGAGTTCGACTGCCGCCGAGGAAAATTGGCGCCCGACGTTCGCCGGGTCAGGGTCGCGGACGATGCAGTGCAGCAGCGCGCTGGCTGCTTCTTCGGTGTCGGCGTCGACGTGATCGGTGCGTGCCAAGCTCCACTCCAGTTCGGCGGGTTTGACCGTCAAGCTGGACTCCAGTTGCCGTCGCACCAACTCGGCCTTGGCGTCGATGTCCAGTCCGGTAAGCACGAAGGTCACCGAATTGCGGAACCCGCCGATGCTGTTCAGCGACACCTTCAGCGTCGGCGGCGGCGGTTCGCCGACTACCCCGCTGATCCGCACCCGGTCGGCGCCGTCAGCTGACAGCTCGATGCTGTCCATCCGCGCGGTGACATCCGGATTGGCGTAGCGGGCGCCGCTGATCTCGTAGAGCAGCTGCGCGGTGACCGTGTCGACGCTGACCTGTCCGCCCGTGCCGGGGTGCTTGGTGATCACCGACGAGCCGTCGGCGTGGATTTCGGCCACCGGGAACCCGGCGTAGGTCAAATCGGGGACCTCAGTGAAGAACGCGTAATTGCCGCCGGTGGCCTGGACACCGCATTCGATGACGTGACCGGCGACCACCGCGCCGGCCAGCCGGTCGTAGTCGGTGCGGCCCCACCCGAAGTGCGCGGCCGCCGGCCCGACGATCACCGAGGCGTCGGTCACCCGACCGGAGACCACAACGTCGGCGCCAGCATTGAGACAGTCGACAATGCCCCAGGCGCCCAGGTACGCGTTCGCGGTCAGCGGGGTGCCCAGCCCCAGCTCATCGGCTCGAGGCAGCAGATCGTCGCCTTCGACATGCGCAACCCGCACGGGCACGCCCAGGCGCTCAGCCAGCGCGCGCACCGCCTGGGCCAGGCCGGCCGGGTTGAGGCCGCCGGCGTTGGCGACGATGCGCACGCCACGGTCGTGGGCCAGGCCGAGGCACTCCTCGAGCTGTGTCAAAAACGTCTTGGCGTAGCCGCGCTCGGGGTGCTTCATCTTGTCGCGGCCCAGAATCAGCATGGTCAGTTCGGCCAGGTAGTCGCCGGTGACGTAGTCCAGCTCGCCGCCGGTGAGCATCTCGCGCATCGCGGATAGCCGGTCGCCGTAGAAACCCGAGCAGTTTCCGATGCGGACCGCAGAGCTCATTGGCGCTTCGCTCCTCCTCATCGCATCGGTTAAGCATCGTCACCGGCGCGCCCCGGTGTGCTCCCTCCGGCCGCCCTTCAGCGCACCAACCAACCGGTAGGTTAACGGGTACCGCGGGTGTCACGTCAAGAATGCTCCTTTCAGGTAAGCGGTGCTGCAGGCGGGCCAGTTTTGGGGTAACGAGGCCAGCGACTATGGTGGACAGCAAATATCGCCATCTGCCGAAGAGCCGTTTCCATGGCGATACCCCCGTACTTAAGGAGTAAGGCCCGATCATGGCTGTGCCCAAGCGCAGAATGTCGCGCGCGAACACCCGCAGTCGGCGCGCGAATTGGAAGGCTGCCCGGCCCGAACTTGTCAACGTCACCGTGGCCGGCCAGCAGCACAAGGTGCCGCGCCGGCTGCTCAAGGCTGCTCGCCTCGGTCTCATCGATTTCGACCGTCGCTAGCCGATCGCGGGTCCGACCCGCCGCGCGCTTCTCAGGTCGCTCTCAGGCGATTGGATGACACTGGTGGCCGTGCGAATCCTTGTGGTCGACGACGATCGCGCCGTGCGCGAGTCGCTGCGTCGGTCGCTTTCCTTCAACGGCTACTCGGTGGCCCTGGCTTCCGACGGTGTCGAGGCGCTCGACATGATCGCCAGCGACCGCCCCGACGCGCTGGTGCTGGACGTGATGATGCCGCGGCTGGACGGCTTGGAAGTGTGCCGCCAGCTCCGCAGCACCGGCGACGATCTGCCGATACTGGTGCTGACTGCGCGAGACGCGATCTCGGAGCGGGTGGCGGGCCTGGACGCCGGCGCCGACGACTATCTGCCCAAGCCGTTCGCGCTCGAAGAACTGTTGGCCCGGATGCGTGCTTTGTTGCGCCGCACCAAGCCTGACGACGCAGGCGAGTCGGTAGCGATGACGTTCTCCGACCTGACGCTGGATCCGGTGACTCGCGAGGTCACCCGCGGGCAACGTCAGATCAGTTTGACGCGTACCGAATTCGCACTGCTGGAGATGCTGATCGCCAACCCGCGACGAGTATTGACCCGCAGCCGCATCCTCGAGGAGGTGTGGGGATTCGACTTTCCGACCTCCGGTAACGCGTTGGAAGTCTACGTCGGGTATCTGCGTCGCAAGACCGAAGCCGAGGGAGAGCCGCGGCTGATCCACACCGTGCGCGGTGTGGGTTACGTGCTGCGCGAAACACCACCCTGATGTCACTCTTCCGCCGCCGGCGCCGAGTACCGCTGCGAGCCACCACCTCGTTGTCTTTGCGGTGGCGGGTGATGCTGTTGGCGATGTCGATGGTGGCGATGGTCGTTGTGTTGATGGAAGCGGCTGTGTACGCGGTGATTTCCGCGGCGGCTTACAAGGAGATCGACAACCAGCTGCAAAGCCGGGCGCAAATGTTGATCGCCAGTGGATCGCTCGCCGCAGATCCTGCGAAAGCCATTGAGGGAACTGCCTATTCCGACGTCAACGCTATGCTGGTGAATCCGGGCCGTTCGGTGTACACCGCCCACCAGGAGGGCCAGACGCTGCCGGTCGGCGGGCCGGAGAAGGCGGTCATCCGCGGTGACTTGTTCATGTCCCGGCGCACCGCGGGCGACCAGCGGGTGTTGGCGATCCATCTGCCCAACGGCAGTTCGCTGCTGATCTCCAAGAGCCTGGCGCCTACCGACGCGGTCATGACGAAGCTGCGGTGGGTGCTGCTGCTCGTCGGCGGTCTCGGTGTCGCGGTTGCCGCCGTTGCCGGGGCGATGGTCACCCGCGCTGGGCTGCGTCCGGTGGCCCGCCTGACCGAAGCGGCCGAGCGGGTGGCGCGCACCGACGACCTACGGCCGATCCCGGTGTTCGGCAGTGATGAATTGGCAAGGCTCACAGAAGCATTCAACTTGATGCTGCTGGCGCTGGCTGAGTCCCGAGAACGCCAGGCGCGTCTGGTCACCGACGCCGGGCATGAACTACGCACCCCACTGACATCACTGCGCACCAATGTCGAGCTGTTGATGGCCTCGATGGAACCCGGAGCTCCGCCGCTGCCGGAGCAGGAGATGGTCGATCTGCGTGCCGATGTGCTGGCCCAAATCGAGGAATTGTCGACACTGGTAGGCGATTTGGTAGACCTCACCCGATACGATGCGGGCGAGGTAGTGCACGAACCGGTCGACATGTCCGAGCTCATCGACCGCTGCCTTGAGCGAGTCCGTCGGCGTCGCAACGACATTCAATTCGACGTCGAGCTAATTCCGTGGCAGGTGTACGGCGATTCCGGTGGTTTATCGCGCGCGGCGCTGAATCTGTTGGATAACGCGGCAAAGTGGAGCCCGTCCGGTGGGCGGGTCGGCGTGAGGATGAGACAGCTCGATGCCGCCTATGCCGAGCTGGTGGTGTCCGACAACGGCCCGGGTATCCCACCGCACGAGCGCAACCTGGTGTTCGAGCGGTTCTTCCGCTCGGCATCGGCACGTGCGATGCCCGGTTCCGGCCTGGGATTGGCGATTGTCAAGCAAGTGGTGCTTAAACACGGTGGCGCACTACGTGTGGAAGACACCGTGCCCGACGGTCAGCCACCGGGCACCTCGATATACGTGTTGCTTCCCGGGCGCCCGATACCCGGTGCGACCTATCCCACACCTCCGGTCGATGCCACCCGCACCGCAAATTCGGAAAACTCTCCGGCTCCCGCGAACGTTGTCTCAGTGCATTCTCAGGCCACGCAGGCAAGGTAGTTGCCGCTAGTGTTGAGTGCGACGCCACCTTCAAGAAAGAGCGACCCAGCGACATGACGAATCACCCGAGGTATTCGCCACCGCCGCAGCAGCCGGGATACCGCCCAACGCCCAACCAGCCGACGGCGCCCGGTTATGCCGGCCAAGGCCAGCAGTACGACTGGCGCTACCCGCAGCAGCCCGCCTACCGTCAGCCGTATGGCCCGTATGGTGGCGCTGGCCAGTGTGCCGCCGTCGGGGCACCGCTGCCGTCTTACCGCGGTGTGGGCCAAAAACGTTCTGGCGCAGGCTTGTTGGCGGTCGGCGCGCTAGCGATCGCGGTGGTGTCAGCCGGCATCGGCGGGGGAGTGGCGTCGGTGGTCGAGCAGGGCCGGCAGCCGGCAGGCAGCGCGGCCGGCACGATGGCGGGCGGCGCCGCTCCGAGCGGGCCCGCGGCCAACGCGCCGGCGGGTGCTGTAGAGCAGGTCGCCGCCAAGGTAGTTCCGAGCGTGGTCATGCTCGAGACGGACCTGGGCCGGCAGTCCGAAGAGGGCTCGGGCATCGTTTTGTCCCCCGACGGGACGATCCTGACCAACAACCACGTCGTCGCCGCTGCCGCCAAGGGCGGGCGCGATGGCGCGCCGCCCGGCGCCCTGAAAACCACGGTGACCTTCAACGACGGCCGCACCGCGCCGTTCACCGTCGTGGGAAGCGACCCGACCAGTGACATTGCAGTGGTTCGCGTTCAGGGCATGTCGGGGCTGAAACCCATCACGCTCGGATCCTCAGCGAACCTGCGTGTCGGTCAACCCGTGGTGGCGGTCGGTTCGCCGCTGGGACTAGAGGGCACGGTGACCACAGGCATCGTCAGCGCCCTCAACCGGCCAGTGTCTACCACCGGGGAGTCGGCTAATCAGAACACCGTGCTCGACGCCATCCAGACCGACGCCGCGATCAACCCCGGAAACTCCGGCGGCGCGTTGGTGAACATGAACGGCGACCTGATTGGCGTCAACTCGGCGATTGCGACCCTCGGGGCTGACTCGGCCGACTCGCAAACCGGCTCGATCGGTCTGGGCTTCGCCATTCCCATCGATCAGGCCAAGCGCATCGCCGATGAGCTGATCAGCACCGGCACCGCGACACATGCCTCGCTGGGCGTGCAGGTGACCAGTGACAAGGACACGCCGGGCGCCAAGGTGGTCGATGTGGTCCCTGACGGAGCGGCGGCCAGCGCAGGGCTGCCCAAAGGGGTCACTGTTACCAAGGTTGACGACCGCCCGATCAACAGCGCCGACGCGCTCGTTGCCGCCATCCGATCGAAGGCGCCGGGAGACAAGGTGACCCTGACCTACCAGGACCCCGGCGGCAAGCGGACCGTGCAGGTCACCCTTGGTAAGGCGGAACAGTGATGAGAGTAGCCGGGCTCCGGTCAGACCCCAGATATACGGTGGCAACTATGGAACAGCGTCCGGAGATCGTCGGAAGGGCACTGGTCGTGGTGGTCGATGACCGCACCGCGCACGGCGACGAGGACCACAGCGGCCCGCTGGTCACTGAGTTGCTCAACGAGGCAGGGTTCGTCGTCGACGGAGTGGTGGCCGTCGCCGCCGACGAGGTGGAGATCCGCAACGCGTTGAACACCGCTGTGATCGGCGGTGTGGATCTCGTGGTGTCGGTCGGCGGCACCGGTGTCACCCCTCGCGACGTCACCCCGGAAGCCACCCGCGACATTCTCGACCGCGAAATCCTCGGCATCGCCGAAGCCATCCGCGCATCGGCGCTGTCCGCCGGCATCGTCGACGCCGGGCTGTCACGCGGTCTGGCCGGGATATCGGGCAGCACGCTGGTGGTCAACCTCGCCGGTTCGCGGTATGCCGTGCGAGACGGAATGGCAACGCTCAACCCGCTGGCGGCGCAGATCATCGGTCAATTGTCGAGTTTGGAGATCTAACTCCAGCTCCGAGCGGCTGGCAATGTCCGCGACAGCCGTTGTCACGGCGCGGTCAACCCTCAATCGCCAATCGCCGTGAACCGCGCAATTTGCGCGCTCGGGGACATACCGTTCTTCGCGGTGACGTCACGTCGCCGTGCTCATTCGTGCTGACGGGAGGTGTCCGGCGTGTCCAAGGGATTCAAGAATTTGTGATGCGCGGTGACGTGATCACCGTGGCCGTCGGCCTGGTTGTGGCCTTGGCATTTTCGAACCTGGTCAAGGCCTTCACCGACAGTGTGATCAATCCCTTGGTCGCGGCCGCGCAGCCCCATGCCACCTTCGGGCTGCGCTGGCAACTCGGCACGGCCGGCAATAAGCCGACGTCTACCGGCACATCCAGAAGCGCCGGGGGGTCACAGTGGTCGGCGAGGAGCCGGCGACTAAGGCGTGCCAGCAATGCATTTCCGACATTCCCGAGGCGGCCAAGAAATGCAAGTACTGTGCCAGCGAGCAGCCGGCGTCGAGCGGCGGACAAGCGGTCAGTGCAGGGTGAGCGTCACCGTTTGAACCAGCGCCGCCCCGGCCACCGCGTGCGCGGTGCGGGCGGGCAAGGCAACGAGCACCACTCGGTCGTCGTTGCCGGTCTGCGCCTTGGGTTTTGCCGACACGAGAACCACGATGGCATCGGTTGCGACGACACGGGGAGCGTCCTTCGCGTCGGCCTCGGCCGCCAAAATGTCGACGATGTCACCGGGGCGAACCAGGTCGATTAGTGCGGGATCTGCCGGGTGCAGCGGCACGATCCGCGCACCCGGGCCGGCCGATGATTCGGCTAACCGGCTGCCCAGTAACCGGACATCGGTGAGTACCTCGCCGCGCCGTGCTGGGCCGGCCAGGGTGGAACCGACCACTCGTCCCAGCTCACTTTGCGACCCATCGGGAATGGTTGTGGCTAGCCGCTTTTCGAGCCGCACGTCGCTGGCCGTCAACGCGACGCCTGGGCTGAGGTCACGTCCGGCGACCACGACGTCTGCACGGTCACCGTCAGGGTTCGACCGCAAGGCCGCGATACCGGCCAGCACCACCAAGGCAGCGGCGCCCACGCGACGAGCCAGGACAGTGCGGGTCCAGTCGGGACGCAGTGCCTGCGTGATCTGGGTCAGCAGCGATGGGTTGAGCGACTCGCGCATGCCGCAACGCTAGGCACGCCACAGCTGCAGGACTGCCGGTCGCGGCCGTGCCTGTGGATAACGCCTAGGCCGCCGCCGTGCTGGAGGATGCGGTCGACTTCTCGGCTGAGCCGCTCTTCTCGCTGGAGCTCTTCTCGCTGGAGCTCTTCTCGGTGGAGCTCTTCTCGGTGGAGCTCTTCTCGCCCGAACCGTTGCTCGAGCTCTTCGCCGCCTCCCGACTGTCAGTTCGGTAAAAGCCGCTGCCCTTGAACACCACGCCGACGGAGTTGAAGATTTTGCGGAGCCGCCCGGAGCAACGCTGACAGGTGGTCAGCGCGTCGTCGGTGAAGGCCTGCACAATGTCGAAGCGGTTGTCGCATTCGGTGCACGCGTAGCTGTAGGTCGGCACGGAAACCTCCGAGTGTGATGAGCTTCGTTAGCACTCTACCGTCTCAAGTGCTAGAACCGCTACATTGGTCGCGTCATTCCGGCGCTGTGCAGAGCGATCGCCCCGCGCCCGGGTGTGAGGGCATGCGTCATCGGCACGTCGTGCGGTTCGCACGGCAGCTCCTCGACCAGCTCCTGGTCACGCACCACTGCAACCAGCTCCGCGTGCGGGTCCCGACACACCAGCGAGCGATCGTAGAAGCCGCGGCCACGGCCCAGCCGCACTCCACGGCGGTCGACCGCTAGTGCTGGAATTAGCACCAGGCTCGCGTCGGCCACCGCCGACGCCGGCAACCATGGCTCGGCCGGTTCGAGCAGGCCAAACCGCCCGGCCACCAGTCGACCGGGCCGGTACTCGCCCCAACGCAGCGGCATCGGCGTGTCGTCGGCCGTCGTGCGCGCGACTGGCAGCAACACCCGGCCTGCGCGGCGCAGCAACACGTCGAGCATGTCGATCGACCCGGGCTCTGCGCCGACCGGCACATAAGCGCAGACAGTGCCGGCGCTTTTCACCAGCAGCTTTAGGTGCTCGGTGAGCGCGCGGGCCTCGGCCGCGCGTACGTCGTCGGAGATCGAGCGGCGAGCAGTCAGCAGCTGCTCTCGCAACGCTGCCTTACCGACGGTGCCCATCTCCCAACGATGACAGCACCAGCTTTCGTACCGCCACACCGGTCGGGCAGCCCAGTGCGGTTATCGTGTGACCCATGGCGCGCGCATACGTTCCCCCCACGGCGGTCGTGCCCGCGGCCGGTTTGGGCACCCGGTTTTTGCCGACCACGAAAACGGTGCCCAAAGAGCTGCTGCCGGTAGTCGACACCCCCGGCATCGAGCTGGTGGCCGCCGAGGCGGCCGAGGTCGGTGCCGAACGGCTGGTGATCATCACCTCGCAGGGCAAAGACAGCGTGGTCGCGCATTTCGTCGAAGACTTGGTGCTGGAGGGCACCCTCGAGGCTCGCGGCAAAAAAGACATGCTGGACAAGGTTCGCCGAGCACCGCAGCTGATCAAGGTCGAGTCCGTGGTGCAGGACGAGCCGCTCGGCTTGGGCCACGCCATCAGCTGTGTGGAGCCGGTGCTGTCGGCCGACGAGGACGTGATTGCGGTGCTGCTGCCCGACGACCTGGTGTTGCCCACCGGTGTGCTGGAGACAATGTCGAAGGTGCGGGCCGAACATGGCGGCACCGTGTTGTGTGCAATCGAGGTCTCGCTGGAGGAGACCAGCGCATACGGGGTCTTCGACGTCGAGCCCGTTGCCAACGCAGGCAAGGACGTACTCAAGGTCAACGGGATGGTCGAAAAACCCAAGCCGGAGGAGGCTCCCTCAAGGTATGCGGCCGCCGGCCGCTACGTGCTCGACCGCGCCATCTTCGATGCGCTGCGGCAGACCGAACGCGGCGCGGGAGGCGAGGTGCAGCTCACCGATGCAATCGCGCTGCTGATCAAGGAAGGCCATCCCGTGCATGTCGTGGTGCATCGCGGGTCTCGACACGACCTGGGAAATCCCGGCGGCTACCTCAAGGCTGCGGTTGACTTTGCACTGGACCGTGACGACTACGGCCCGGACTTGCGGGAATGGTTGGTGGCGCGGTTAGGCCTGACCAGGCAGTAGCGATCTGTCGGGCCTGAACTTCTCAAGGCTTACGGCAGGAAGGCGTGCTGTGCGTTCGGTGGAGGAACAGCAAGCCCGGGTGTCGGCGGCCGCGGTGGCGCCCAGGCCGGTGCGGGTCGCGATCGCGGAGGCGCAAGGTCTGATGTGCGCCGAAGAAGTGGTGACTGAACGCCCACTGCCCGGCTTCGACCAGGCCGCGATCGACGGCTATGCGGTACGCAGCGTCGACGTGCTCAATGTCGGCGACTCTGATCACCCCGACGACGAGGGTGGCGGCGGGGAGGCGAGCCTGCCGGTGATGGGGACGATCGAGGCCGGTGCCCGCACCGCCGGAAGACTGCAGCCCCGCCAGGCCGTTCGGGTGCAGACCGGAGCGCCGCTGCCCACTTTGGCCGACGCGGTGCTGCCGTTGCACTGGACCGACGGCGGACAGTCTCGGGTGCGGGTGCTGCGCGGTGTGCGGTCCGGTGCCTATGTGCGCAGAACCGGCGATGATGTGCAGCCCGGTGACGTTGCTGTGCGAGCCGGAACGATCATCGGTCCCGCCCAGGTCGGACTGCTGGCTGCGGTGGGGCGCGAACGTGTGTTGGTCCACCCGCGTCCGCGGCTGTCGGTGATGGCGGTCGGCGGCGAACTGGTCGATATCTCGCGCACGCCAGGCCCAGGCCAGGTCTACGACGTGAACTGCTACGCCCTGGCGGCAGCCGGTCGCGACGCCGGAGCCGAGGTCAATCGCATCGGCATCGTCAGCAGCGATCCCAAGCAGCTCCGCGATGCCGTCGAGGGTCAGATCAACCGCGCCGAGATCGTCGTCATCGCAGGCGCGGTGGGCGGCGCGGCCGCCGAGGCGGTGTGCTCGGTGCTTTCGGAACTCGGCGAGATGGAGGTCACCCGCGTGGCCATGCACCCGGGATCCGTTCAGGGCTTTGGTCAGCTGGGTCGCGAGGGGGTGCCGACGTTTCTGCTGCCGGCTAACCCGGTGAGCGCGTTGGTGGTCTTCGAGGTGATGGTGCGACCGCTGATCCGGCTCTCGCTGGGCAAGCGACAGCCGATGCGTCGCGTGGTGCAGGCCCGGACGCTGTCGCCGATCACGTCGGTGCGCGGACGCAAGGGATATCTGCGCGGGCAGCTGATGCGCGATCAGGACACCGGCGAATATCTGGTGCAGGCTCTCGGCGGCGCCCCGGGCGCCTCATCGCATTTGCTGGCAACCCTGGCTGAGGCAAACTGTCTAGTGATGGTTCCCAGTGAGACCGAGCAGATTCGCACCGGCGAGATCGTCGACGTCGCCTTCCTGGCTCAGCGTGGTTGAGCGGTACGACGGCATACTCCCGTGAACCTGTGGCGCACCAGTTTCCGACATCCCGGGTGGCCGATGGTCGTCGGGCCACTGCGGGTTCCTGCGGGCGTCATCCGGCTGCGGCCGGTGCGGATGCGCGATGCCGCCCAATGGAGCCGCATCCGGTTGGCCGACCGCGCTCATCTGGAGCCGTGGGAGCCCACCACCGGGGCGGATTGGACCGTCCGGCATACGGTTTCGTCGTGGCCGGCGGTGTGCTCGAGTCTGCGTTCCGAAGCCCGCAAAGGCCGGATGCTGCCGTACGCGATCGAGCTGGACGGCGAATTCTGCGGTCAGCTGACCATCGGCAACGTCATTCACGGGGCGTTGCGGTCGGCATGGATCGGCTACTGGGTGTCTAGCTCAGCGACCGGCCGGGGAGTGGCTACCGGAGCGCTGGCGTTGGGACTCGACCACTGCTTCGGCCCGGTGACATTGCATCGCGTGGAGGCCACCGTGCGACCCGAGAATGTGGCCAGCCGCGCCGTGCTGGCAAAAGTTGGCTTCCGAGAAGAGGGCTTGCTGCGGCGCTACCTCGAGGTGGACGGGGGCTGGCGTGACCACTTGTTGATGGGACTCACGGTCGAAGACGTGTACGGGACGGTGACCTCGACGCTGGTCCAGGACGGACACGCCAGCTGGGCCTAGGTCCCTGGGCGTTTTCCAGTGGCCACAGCCAAGCCGCCCCGGGGCAAGCTGGCATGACATGGTTCTGGAAATCGATGGCGTATGTGATATCCGCGCTCGATTCGCACCGGGCCGCGAATTCGCTTGCGGTGCAACACCTCTTTGCTTGAGGCCGGTTTAGGGCCCCGCTTGATAGCGCATGCGCCGTCAAGTTAGAGAAGGCGCTGATCCCGAGAGTACGGACGGCGGGACTGGCCAATTCGGGGAAACTCCCGTCGGGAATCGGCTTCTGCTGGTGTTACCTAAGTGACATTTGTGGTTTGCGGTGCTTGTAATGAGCAAATTACAGGTGTGTAATTGTCCTGGCCGGCTGCGCTCGAGCCGGGAAAGGAGCAGGTCACCATGCCAAGCGTCCCGCAATCGTTGCTGTGGATTTCGTTGGTGGTGCTGTGGCTGTTCGTGCTGGTTCCGATGCTGATCAGCAAGCGGGATGCGGTACGGCGCACCAGCGACGTGGCATTGGCGACCCGGGTGCTCAACAGCGCCGCCGGGGCTCGGCTGCTGAGACGCACTGGGCCCGCGGCGGGACATCGCAGCGATCCCGACTGGCAACCACAGGAAAGCGCCGATCTCGACGACGACCTCGATGACGACTCAGTGGCGACACAGCCGGGGGCGCAGGGGGCTGCAGTCATGGCCGCTGTCGAATCCACTGACTCCGATGACGAGGGCTCGGGGGCGCAGCCAATAGAAAGTGCCGCCGACGAATCCGAGGCCGAGCCGGTCGCCGAGGAGCGGACCGCTGCTGCCGAAATCAGCGAAGCTGAAGTCGACGATACGGTCGGCGACGAGGAGGATGACGAACCCGACGAGGACGCCGCTCAATACGAGTATGTGGACGACACGTCCGGTATCGAGGTCGCGGCCGAACCGTCGACGGTGACAATTCCAGTGTCGGCGCGGCGTCATCGGTACGCATCGAAGAGCGCCGCTGCTGTCAGTGCTCGCAAATTCCGGTTCCGCAGGCGGATGGTCATGACCATGGCGCTGAGCCTGCTGGCCTCGGCGCTGGTGGCGTATCTGGTGACGCCGACAGCGTGGTGGGTCTGCGGTGGCGCCTGTGTGGTGACGGTCCTCTATTTGGCGTACCTGCGCCGGCAGACCCGGATTGAGCAGCGGCTGCGGCGTCGGCGGATGCAGCGGGTGGCGCGGTCGAGGCTCGGCGTGGAGAACACCTACGACCGCGAGTTCGACGTGGTGCCTGCGCGGCTGCGGCGCCCGGGCGCGGTGGTGCTGGAGATCGACGACGAAGACCCGATCTTCGAACACCTCGATTATGCGTCGCTGGCGCGCCACTACGACCTGCCACGCGCGGCCGGTCAGTAGCGCTGCGGGTTTTAGCTGCCGGCGCCGTGACTGGTAGCCTGCTAGCGGCTAGGGGCTATGGCGCAGTTGGTAGCGCGACTCGTTCGCATCGAGTAGGTCAGGGGTTCGAATCCCCTTAGCTCCACAGAGTTCGAGCAGGTCAACGGCAGGCGCACACCGTTGATGCCCGCAGCCCGGGTTCTATGCGGTGATTGCCGCTATCGCGTCGATCACCGCGTCGGGATTATCAAGGGAGACAAAGGTTTTCGCGTCAGACACCTCGATCAGCTTCCCGTTGCTGAACAACCCGGCCAGGCGTCGGCCCAGGTCCGGGGTGAAGCAGCGGTCCCGCTGCCCCCACACCAATGTGACCGGCTTGGTGAATCGCGGTAGGCGGGTAGCGACGTCGGTTAGATCGGCGGTGGCGACTTGACGCAGCAGCGCCGCCAGGTCGCGGCAGATGCGTGAGTCGTTGAGGCAGGGTTGTAGCCAGGCGGCGGTGAGTTGCGGATCTGGGTGGTTGACCAGCAGGCCAAAGCCCAGAGGCGAGTGACGCAGCGGCCTGAATCGCAGTTGTCCGAATAGCGCCTTGATCGAGATCGGTCCGCGAAGCAATCCGAACACGATGTCGAACGGGAAGGGCGGGCACTTGTCGAACGCGTCGCAGTTGGTGAGCACCAGGCGGCCGATCCGGTCCGGATAGGCGTCGACGACCAGTTGGCATATCCCACCTCCGGTGTCGCTGCCGACCAGCGTCACATCGGAAAGATCCAGGGCGACGATCGCGTCGTTGATCATCTCCGCGACACCGGGCAGCGATAGCGCGGTGGCCTCATTGACAGGGATGATGTGTGAGCCCAGCGGCCAAGTCGGCACGATGCAGCGGAAACCGCGGCGCGCCAGGCCTTCGGCGACCTCCCGCCACAGTTGGCCGTCGACCAGAATCCCGTGGACGAACAGCACCGGCGGGTGGGCTGAATCCTGCGGTCCGAACTCCTGGTATTGAATGGTGGCCTGTCTGAGCATGACCTCTGCCATGTGCGTCGTCCCTCCTCGATCAGGCGGCATCAGCCCCGCTCCCATCGAAGTTCAACGCGGCTGCCAGATCCACGCAGTGGACTGCCAAATACTGCCAACATCCAGCACTCGATGCAGGGGCTCGTCATCCCCGCTTACCGGCAGCCACGAACTGCAGCGCGCGTTGGGTCTGCTGTTCGACCTCGACCAGGCCGGCCGCCGAAAACAGGTCAACGAATGCATGCCGGTCGAATAGCCGCAGCCCGATCATCCGCGCACCTGTCGTCATGGCGTAGCGGACCGGTGCCGGTTGCCTGGCATAGCTGGTCAGAATGGCGATCCGGCCACCCGGCCGCAGCACCCGCACCATCTCGCGGGCGACCCGGAAGGGATCCGGCATCAAGTACAGCGCCCCGAAACAGCAAACAGCGTCGAACGTGTCCTCCCCGAACGGCAATGTGCCGGCGTCGCCGCGCACGTAGCAGATTCCCGGTCCGCTGTTGTCGGCGACGGCTCGAGTCAGCATCGGCTCGGAAATGTCGAAGCCGACGGCCAGGCCGCCCGGCGGCATTTGCCGCGCCAGCGGACCGGTGAAGTTGCCCGGACCGCACGCAACATCAAGCAATCGATTGGCTAGCGACAACCGCAAAGCCGCCGACGCGCGGCGCTGTTCGGCCCTGGTCGTGACGCCGCTGGCAACGTAGAACGCGGCCGGCCGCCACAACCGCTCATACACGGTCGCCACGAACGGGCTGTTCATCGCCCGCTGGGCAAACGTCGGCGCAGACGGCTCGGTCGATTCACCCAATACGTCGAGATATCCATGTCGCACCGAGGCGGGCCTGTCGAGGAGGCCGCGGGTCAGCTCAAGCGCGTCATCGCTGCTGTGCATTGGTGGAGTCTGACGTGCCGTTGCCTGTGGGCGCACACCGGGCCGGGTGCATCCTTGCCGCATCAGCTGGCGACCCCATAGCCTGGGCAAGTTGGATCGCGGGCGAAAGTTCTGCGACCCGGCGACGATGACCAGGGGGTGACGGTCATGGCAATGCGGTCGCGGCCCTGCGTGGGCCGCACGTCGGGGATGCCGCGGTGACCGAACTGACCAGCCTGCGCGCCGACGAACTCGCAGCCATGGACATCTTCGCCGGATGTCCCGCTGAGGACCTGATGCCGTTGGCCGCTAGCCTGCAGCCCCTGCAGGCGACCGCTGGTCAGGTGCTGATGCGGCAAGGTGAGCAGGCCGTTTCCTTCCTTCTCATCTCGTCCGGAACCGCCGAGGTCAAGCACATCGGCGACGACGACGTCGTGATCGTCGAGCACGTGTCTGCCGGCATGATCGTCGGGGAAATCGCACTGTTACGCGACATCCCGCGCACCGCCACCGTCACCACCACGACACCGTTGACCGGTTGGATCGGCGACAGCGACGCTTTCGCCCGGATGGTGCATATCCCCGGCATCATGCAGCGGCTCATTCGCACCGCCCGCCAGCGGCTGGCCGCTTTCGTCGCGCCGATCCCGATCCGACTTCGCGACGGAACCGAACTGCTGCTTCGCCCGGTGCTGCCCGGCGACAGTGAGAAAACCGCGCAGGGACACGTCGAATTCTCCAACGAGACGCTGTACCGCCGGTTCATGTCGGCCCGAAGCCCCAGCCCGGCTCTGATGGACTATCTGTTCGAGGTCGACTATGTCGACCACTTCGTCTGGGTGGTGACCGACGCCGAAGGGTATCCCGTCGCTGACGCACGCTTCGTTCGCGACGAGCACGACCCGACGCTCGCCGAGATCGCGTTTATCGTCGCCGATCCCTACCAAGGCCGTGGGCTGGGTAGCTTTTTGATCGGTGCCCTGGCGGTAGCAGCCCGGGTGGCCGGAGTCGAAAAGTTTTGTGGCCGAATGCTTTCTGACAACCTGCCAATGCGCACGATCATGGATCATTACGGCGCGCGCTGGGAGCGTGACGATGTAGGCGTGGTCACCACGGTGATCGATGTGCCCCAGCTGCGCAACCTGCCTTTTGGACGAGATATGGCGAATCAAATCAAACGGGTTGCCCTGCAAGTGATTCAAGCTGTCGGCTGACTCGCCGCGCTGCGCACCGGCGGCGTGTCGGCGCATCTGATCTGGCCCGTCGCGTGGTATCAACGGACATGCGGCTCGCGATGGCTGCGGTGGTGGTGATGCTGGTGGCGGCATGCGCTCACCCGGACGGGTCTGCCCGCATCGCTTCGGTTATGTCGTCGCCGACCGGCACCGTGCGGGTTAACCCGGCCAATATCAAAAGGGTTGCCCGTGAGCTGCCCAGTGGCTATGAGGTGACTGGTCTGGCCGCTGCGGCGGCCCCCACAGCGGTCTGGGGTCTGGGAGCAGAGTGGACGGCACACCCAGCCCAGTGCGCGACGCTTGCCGACCCGGTCCGCGGCCGCAGCCAATCAGGACAAGGCTTGTCGGGATCAGGTTCCGGCGGGATTGTCTACGCCGCAGTGGCGCCGGCACCGGCGAGCGTCGACGCCGCGGTCATGTCCCAGTGCCGGCAATGGACCATGTCGACGCGGCATGCCTCAGCCACGGTGCGCCTGGTCGAGCCGCCACACATCGACGGCATCCAAACCATCGGGATGGCAAGCGAGACAACCACCTCGGTCGAGGGTGGCACGGAAATCGCTTCTCAAGCCCAGACATTCGCCGCGTATCTGGGCGACTTTTACGCGTACACCATATTGATCACCGACCCTGGTTCGGTCCATTCGCCGCTGCCGCCGCAATTCGTCGCCGACTTATTGGTCGAAACGGTGTCCGCGTTACGCGGCTGATCGTTGGTCCTTGGGTAGATTCACCATGGTGGTCAGGGCGGTGCTCGCGGTTGCATGTGCGTGTTCGCTGGCAGGGTGCGCGTCGGCTGAATCGTCAGGTTCCGCTTCCGCGGATATCGCCAAAGTCGCCGACGTGAAGTCGAGTTTCGGGCCTGAGTTTCACGTGACCAGCATCGCGCCGACCGGTATCGATCCTAAGTTGTTGGCGGCGCAGAAGTTGCCGGACGGCCTGAAATTCGAGCCGCCGGAGTGTGCGAAGGTCGCGGTTGCGCCGGTGGTACCGCCCGGTCTGCAGGGCAACATGGCCGCCGTTTCAGCCGAGGGCGACGGCAACCGCTTCATCGCCCTTGCGGTCGAAACGTCCCAGCCGGTGCCGGTTAACGATCCGGGCGGGGCCTGCCAGAAGGTGGGTTTCGCCGGTGGCGCGGTGCGTGGCGTCATCGAGGTGGTCGACGCCCCACACATCGCGGGCACCCGCACCCTCGGGGTGCACCGCATTGTGCAGACGGTCGTCGACGGCAAACCCCGCACCGGCGAGCTCTATGACTACTCCGCTCATTTCGGCAACTACCAGGTGATCGTTACCGCCAATCCGCTGGTCCTTCCGGACAAACCGGTGGTTCCCGTCAACACCCAACGGGCCCGCGACCTGCTCACCACAGCTGTTGCCGCGGTCAGGAGTTGACTGCGCCCGGCCAGCAAGACCTAGCGCACATCACGGGGCCGAAATTGGACGCTGACACGCGGACCGGTGGGGGCCGATGTCTTGGGAACCGAGTGTTCCCACGTGCGTTGACATGACCCGCCCATCACCAGCAGATCGCCATGACCCTGCGGCAGCCGCAACGATGGTCCGCCGCCGCGCGGCCGCAACGCGAAGGTGCGGGTGGCGCCCAGGCTGACGATCGCCACCATGGTGTCCTCGCTGCTGCTGCGCCCGATCGTGTCGCCGTGCCACGCGACGCTATCGGCGCCGTCGCGGTACAGGCACAGGCCCACCGTCGTGAACGGCTCACCCAGCTCCCCGGCATAGATGTCATTGAGTCGCCGACGGAGCAGCGCCAGCTGCGGATGCGGTGGCTCCTCGACCGTCAGGTCGTGAAAGCTCACTAGACGCGGTACGTCGACAACCCGCTCGTACATGTGGCGGCGCTCGGCGCGCCAGGGCACCGTCGACAGCAGCGCGCCGAACAGCTCGTCAGCTGCGGTCAGCCAGCCCGAGCGGATATCGAGCCACGCGCCGTCGCCGAGGTAGCGGCGTTGTTCGAGCTCGAACAGCGAGCCCTGAACCGCGATCGCCATGGCCGCCAGTCTATCGCACGCCCGTTCGAGGATGCCGGCTCGGCGGGTCGCACCGCGGCGTCGGGGCGATGCGGGCATTACCTTGCTATATGTGAGTGTCGCCGGACTGGGCACCAATTCCGAGGTGGGACGGCTGCGGGTGGCCATCCTGCATCGGCCCGGGGCGGAGTTGCGGCGACTCACCCCTCGCAACAACGACCAGCTGCTGTTCGACGGGTTGCCCTGGGTGGCGCGCGCGCAGGAGGAGCACGACGCGTTCGCCGAGTTGCTGCGCTCCCGCGGTGTCGAAGTGCTACTGCTGTCCGATTTGCTGACCGAGGCGCTCAACAGCGGGGCGGCCCGGATGCAGGGCATCGCCGCCGCCGTCAACGACCGGCGGTTGGGATTTCCACTGGCACAAGAGCTTTCGGCCTACCTGCGTGGCCTGGATCCAGCCAGCCTGGCACATGTGCTGATGGCCGGCATGACGTTCACCGAGCTTCCGTCGGACACGCGCACCGACGTGTCGCTGGTACGCCGCATGCACCACGCAGCCGACTTCGTCATCGAGCCGCTGCCGAATCTGGTGTTCACCCGCGACTCGTCGATCTGGATCGGGCCTCGAGTGATCATCCCCTCACTGGCGCTGCCGGCCCGGGCTCGTGAGGCATCGTTGACGGACCTGATTTATGCCCATCACCCGCGGTTCACCGGCGTGCGGCGCGCATACGAATCGCACACCGCGCCGGTCGAAGGAGGCGACGTGCTGTTGCTCGCACCGGGCGTCGTCGCAGTTGGGGTCGGTGAGCGCACCACACCGGCCGGCGCTGAAGCCTTGGCGCGCAGTCTGTTCGACGACGATCTGGCGAACACCGTGCTCGCCGTGCCGATTGAGCAGAAACGCGCGCAGATGCACCTCGACACCGTGTGCACCATGGTCGACACCGACGCGGTGGTGATGTATGCGAACGTGGTGGATGCCTTGTCGGCGTTCACGCTTCAGCGCACCCCGGATGGCGTCACGATCAGCGACGAGACGCCGTTCGTCGAGGCCGCCGCGAACGCGATGGGCATCGACAAGTTACGGGTCATCGACACCGGGCTGGATCCGGTCATCGCCGAACGCGAACAGTGGGACGACGGCAACAACACGCTTGCGTTGGCGCCCGGCGTCGTCGTCGCATACGAGCGCAATATGCGAACCAACGCCCGGCTGCAGGACGCTGGTATCGAAGTGCTCACTATTGCCGCCTCCGAGCTGGGCACCGGCCGCGGTGGACCGCGCTGTATGTCGTGTCCCGCCGCTCGCGACCCGCTGTAGCCCTAGCCGCGCGACACAACCCCCCGCGGTGTTGTCAGGCCGCAATCACAGCCGTGGCTTCTGTCTCGCGGCGAAAGGCGGCGCTCGCCGCCCGAACTACCGCCAGCTGGGTAGCCAGATCTCCATGTTCCAGGTGGCCTGCGAGATTGGCTGACCGGTGAGCACCGGAAAAAGCCACGCGAAGTTGGTCAGCACCAGCGCGACGTAGCAGGACACCACAATCAGGCCGAGCGTGCGTCGTTCCCGGCTCTGCCCAGGTTGATACAAGATGTCCCCGAGAATCAGCGCGATCGCCATCACCAAAAACGGTGCCATGGTGGCCGCATAGAAGAAGTACATCTGCCGGTCGATGTCGGCGAACCACGGCAGCCAGCCAGCGCAGTAGCCGACCAGGACCACGGCGTAGCGCCAATCGCGGCGCACCAGCATCCGCCATGCGGCGTAGACAAGGACCGGCACCGACAGCCACCACATGGCCGGGGTGCCGACGAGCAGCACCGCTTTGACGCACGATTGCGCGCCGCAGCCTGGAACATTCTGCTGGTCGATCGCGTAGAGGACCGGCCGCAGCGACATCGGCCATGCCCACGGTTTGGTATCCCACGGGTGGTAGTTGCCGGCCGAATTCGTCAGGCCCGCATGGAATTTATAAGCGTTGTAGGTGTAATGCCACAACGAGCGAATGGCGTCGGGCATCGGAAATGACGCCTCCGGGCCGATCGACTGGCCCACCTCGTGGCGGTCGATCGCCGTCTCGGAGGCAAACCACGGCGCATAGGTGGCCAGGTACACGCCGAACGGGATAAGCAGCAGCGCATAGACGGTCGGCCCGAAGTCCCGGCGTAATACCCCGAGCCACGGTCGGGGCACACGGTAGGCGCGGCGGGCTGACACGTCGAACGCCAGCGACATCACACCGAAGAACAGGACAAAGTACAGCCCGGACCACTTTGTCGCACAAGCCAATCCGAGCAGCACACCGGCGCAGAACCGCCACCAGCGCACGCCAAGCCGTGGACCCCATACTGTTTCGGCACTGCGGCCCTCCAAGAGCGCGACGTGCATACGTTCACGGACCTCGTCGCGGTCGACCATCAGCGCGCCGAACGCCGCCACCACGAAGAAGGTGAGAAAGCCGTCGAGCAAAGCGGTGCGTGACGTAACGAAACTCACCCCATCGCCGATGATCAGCAGTCCGGCGATACCGCCGACCAGCGTCGAGCGGCTGAGCCGCCGCGCGATCCGCGCCACCAGCGCGACCATGATGACGCCGAGCAGCGCGCCGGTGAAGCGCCAGCCCAGCCCGTTGTAGCCGAAGATCGCCTCGCCAACAGCGATCAGCTGCTTGCCCACCGGCGGGTGGACGACCAGACCGAAGCCGGGGTTGTCCTCCACACCGTGGTTGTGCAGCATCTGCCAAGCCTGCGGCGCGTAATGCTTCTCGTCGAAAACCGGTGTGCCCGCGTCGGTCGGCGAACCCAGGTTCACAAACCGGGTCACCGCCGCCAAAGCGGTGATCACCGCAGTCATCGCCCAGCCCTGCATACTGTCGACCGGGCCGAAATCGGGGACCGGCACCAGCGGCGCGGGGCTGATAACAGGTGCCGCACGCTCGGCGACGGCGACAGGGCTTTCGCTGGGCGGGGCGGATGTCATCAACCACGATCGTAGGCTTTGCCCCATGAGCGGTGGTCGACTGTTGCTGGGCGCCACGCCGCTGGGGCAGCCGTCCGACGCCTCACCGAGGCTGATCGCCGCGCTGGGCTCCGCTGATGTGGTGGCCGCCGAGGACACCCGGCGACTGCGGACACTGGCCAAGGCGCTCGACGTCCAAATCGCCGGCCGGGTGGTCAGCTTCTTCGACCAAAACGAGCCCGCACGAGTGCCGACGCTGGTTGCCGACATCTGTGCCGGCGCGACGGTGCTGCTGGTCACCGACGCCGGGACGCCCGTCATCAGCGATCCGGGGTATCGACTGGTCGTGGCATGCGTCGATGCCGGTGTGCCGGTGACGTGCCTACCCGGACCGTCGGCGGTGATTACTGCCCTGGCGGTGTCCGGGTTGCCTTCGGAGAAGTTCTGTTTCGAGGGCTTCGCTCCGCGCAAGCAGTCCGCGCGCAGGACATGGTTGGCGTCGCTGGCCGAGGAGCGGCGCACCTGTGTGTTTTTCGAATCTCCGCGCCGGTTGGCTGCGTGTCTGCACGACGCGGTCAACCAGCTCGGCGGGGCGCGCCGCGCGGCGGTGTGCCGGGAACTGACCAAGGTCCACGAGGAGGTGGTGCGCGGGTCGCTGGAGGAGCTGGCCAAGTGGGCCGACGACGGTGTGCTGGGGGAGATCACTGTGGTGGTGGCGGGGGCGGCGCTGGAGGCCGACGTGCCGGCGCTGGTGGCCGAAGTGAACGAGCTGACGCGCCAAGGAATTCGAGTCAAGGACGCCTGCAGCCAGGTGGCTGCCGCGCATCCGGAACTGCGTTCGCGGCGGGAGCTCTACGACGCCGTCGTGCGCTCGCGGCGCTAACCCGCACGGGCGGGTGCGGTGACCGCGGATGTGAGGCCGAGGATCGGCGCGGCCTTGTGCAGACACTCATCCCACTCGGCGTCGGGATCCGAGTCGGCTGTGATTCCGCCGCCGGACCCCAACACGGCGTTTCCGGCGCCGTCGAACTCGACGGTGCGGATAGCCACGTTGAGCTCGCAGCCTGCTATCGGAGACGCGAAACCAACAGTGCCGCAATATACTCCGCGGCTGGGCTGCTCCCACTGCGAAATCAATTGCCGCGCACGTATTTTGGGAGTCCCGGTGACCGAGGCCGGGGGAAAGGCGGCGTCGAGCAGCGCCGAAGTCGGCAGCTCGACGGGCACCCGCGCCGACACCGTCGACACCAAGTGCCACACGCCCGGCGCGCGGCGCACCGCCAATAGCTCAGGCACACTCACCGTACCGGTGAGCGCCACCCGGCCCAGGTCATTACGGACCAGGTCGACGATCATGATGTTCTCGGCGACGTCCTTGACCGAGGCCCGCAACGCCGACGGAGACGCCTGCAACGGCAAGGTGCCCTTGATCGGGCTGGACGTGACAACGTCACCGCAGCGCCGCAGGAACAGCTCTGGCGACAGCGAGGCGACCGCCCCCGACGGCCCAGCCACATAGGCAGCCCGAGCCGGCGAAGTGGCGGCAACCGCATCGACAAAGAAGTCCAGCGGCGCTCCGACGAGGCTCCCGGTGAACTGCGTGCACACGCACGCCTGATAGACCTCGCCCGCGGCGATCGCCTCCAGGCAGGCCAGCACCCCGGCGCGGTGTGCTGCACGGTCGGCTGCAGCCCACTCGATGCCCCAGTCACGGGCCGGTGCCGGCGTCGCGAGCGCCTCCACCAGCCACTCCGGCATGTTGGTGCCCGACAGGCTCTCGTAAAACCACTGGCCGCGGCGGTCGCAGCGCAGCACGCAATCGGTCCAGCCGCCGGCGGCTTTCCAGACGTTCTCCGGTTCTCGGCTGCTGCCCGGGTCGGGGTAGGAGAGGTAGCCGACCCAGCCGCCGCCGACGGCGGTGGTGGGGGCGCCGGACCGGACGGCGAAGACATCGCCAGGGTCGACCGGTTGCGCCGACACGCTCGGCGCAATGACGGCGAGCGCGCCGAACCAGTCGCCGGTCAGCGCAGCCGGCGGCGGAAGGCCGAGCCGGTTGGTAGCTGCGCCCACCGCGCGCAGCACTCGCGGTGCCGCGCCGAGGTCGCCGAGCCAGTCGATTCGCACCGTCCTAGCTTGGCAGAAAAGTCAGGCGCGGCTGATCGCGCGTGCGGTTGCCAGCGCCGCCAGCTTGTCGGGATTGCGTACGGCGTAGAAGTTGGTGATCTTGCCGTCGATGATCTCGGCGGTGAAAACGCCTTCTAGGTTGTCGCCGCGGTAGAACAGCACTGCCGGCGCCGAGTTGCAGACCGCCAGTTCCAGTCGAACGTCGGCCATCCTTTTGCCGACCCGCATAATCCCGATGACTGCGCTGGCGACCTTCTGTGCCCCGACCACCGGTCGACGGGCCGCGGTCGCCTTGCCGCCGCCGTCGGCGGTCCACACCACATCGGGCGCCAGCATCGACATCACGGTCTGCACGTCGCCGCTGGACGCCGCGGCCAAGAATTCAGCGGTGATGCGCGCGTTCTGTTCCGGGTCGACCGGACCGAAGCGCCGGCGCCGCGCCTGCATATGTTCCCGCGCCCGATGGGCGATCTGGCGTACGGTCGGCACGGATTTGTCTACCGCCGAAGCGATTTCGTCGTAGTCAAACCCGAACACCTCGCGCAGCACGAACACCGCACGTTCCTCGGGGCTCAGCGTCTCCAGCAAGACCAGCATCGCCATCGACACCGATTCGGCCAGCCCCACATCCGCGGACGGGTCCTGCTCTTGGAGCAACAGCGGCTCGGGCAGCCACGGCCCGACGTTGTCTTCTCGGCGGCGCGCGTCAGCGCGCAACGCGTTGAGCGCTTGGCGGGTGACCAGCTGGGCCAGATATGACTTGGGGTCGTGCACGGTCGACAGTTCGACCTGCGACCACCGCAGGTAACTGTCCTGCAGCACGTCGTCGGATTCGGTTGCGGAGCCGAGGATTTCGTAGGCGATAGTGAACAGCAATGGCCGCAGGAGCGTGAACCGCTCGGCGTGCTCGGTGGTGCCGGGCGAGGCGGTCACGAGACCGTGACCGCCTCGTGCGCAAGGCGCTCGGCTCGCCTGCCGCCCTTGAGCCAGGGGTTCGAACCGGGTTCGGTCGCCTCGCGGCGGATACCCCATACCGTCCCCTTGCAGACCGCCTCCTTGATCATGGCCGCGAACCGGCCGCCGATGGCCACGTTGATCGGGGTGTCGTCGAGCCGCGCGAGCTGGAAGGTGGCGCGCTTGCGGCCCAGGCTCACGCACTGCCCGACAAACGCCTGGTCGAGCACCGCGGGTTCACTGCCGGCGATGCGGGCCAGCACGGTGTTGGCGGCCTGCACCCCCAACGGACCGGCAGCCTGGCAGCTCATCCGCAGCGGCTGACTCGACGGGGCAGCGGCGTCTCCGGCTGCCACGATGTGCCGGTCGTCGATGCTGGTCAGCGTTTCGTCGGTGAGCAGTCGGCCCAGCGCATCGGTGCTCAAACCGCTGCGGGCGGCCAAGTCCGGCACCCCAAATCCGGCTGTCCACACCGTCACTTCGCTGGGCAGCACCGTGCCGTCGGCCAGCCGCACCGCGCCGGGCGCCACTGCTGAGACGACGGCGGTTTCCAGCACGTCGACGCCGAGCCTGCGCAGGCACCTATTCACCGAACGCCGACCAGCTGGACTCAACGACGGCCCGAGCAGACCGCCGCAGACCAGGGTGACGGGGTGGCCCTGCTCGGCGAGCTCCGCGGCGGTTTCGATGCCGGTCAGCCCGGCGCCGACCACCACGACGGGCGCGTCCGGGTGCAGTTGGTCGAGTGCGCGGTGCAGCCGCTCGGCGTGTTCGAATTCGGCGATGGCATAAGCGAATTCCTCTGCACCGGGCACCGCTGCCGGCGGTGTGCCGGTGCTGCCGACGGCGTAGATCAGGTAGTCGTAGTCCAGCACGTCACCCGAGGCCAATACCACCTTGCGGTTGGCAGTGTCGATCCGCTCGGCGGTGTCGACCACCAGTCGGATGCCCTCACCCAGTAGCGTGCCGTAGTCGACGGTGGCGGTGCCGGTGCCGGCGACGAACTGGTGCAAACGGATCCGTTCCACGAACACCGGACGCGGGTTCACCAACGTAATGGCGACGTCCGCGCGCAGCCGCAGATGGTTGGCGGCCAGGGTGCCGGCGTATCCGCCGCCGATGACCACGACGCGTGTGCGTGTGCCGGTCATGATTGTCTCCTGTTCATCGCAGGTCTCACGGATCTTGTGCCGTTGAGACACCGCGAAGGCGGCGGATGTGACACGGTGTGACCGATGTCACTTCAGCTCGTGGCACGGAAGCGTACAGCCGCGGATCGAGTTCGAGTCGGTAGCGGCGGGCGTTGGAGGCATTGAGCAGCCGCAGGCGATATCGCGCCGGATCGGTGTACAGCACCGGCCATGGCGCGCCGTTGACAAGAACAACGTCGCCGAGCACACCGTTCATGTAATCGCCTGTCACGCCGCCGGATTCGACGGTGGGATAACGCAAGGAGCCGTCGGCGCAAAACGGCCAGCGTCGCTCGCGTCGAGCGTCGCCGTCGCGGAACCGCAGGCCTGCGTACGGTTTTGCTGCGGTCACCGTGTTACCTCCAGATCGAATGGGCGCCCATCGACGCCGCCGGCATGAAGAACGACGAAATGGCGCCGCGAAAAGTGACGCGGCGACTTGTAACTTTCTGGCCCGTCGACTCGTCCTTGCTGATAGGGCCGTCCCGGCCACAACATCGAGTAGCAGGAGTTAGATCATGACCATTGTCGTCACCGGAGCGACCGGCAATGTCGGCCGACCGCTAGTCAATGCACTGGTCAACGCCGGCGCCAAGGTGCGCGCGGTGAGCCGAAATCCACAGTCGGCCGGGCTTCCGGCCGAGGTCGATGTGGTGGAATCGGCCGCCGCCGCGATTCCCGGATCATCGGCGGTGTTTCTGAATTCGCGTGCGTTGGGCCAGGAGTTGACCGCGGTGGTCGAGCAAGCCAAGCGGGAGGGGGTGACCCGGCTGGTCGCGCTGTCGGCAATCAACGTCGACGACGACTTCTCGCGCCAACCATCGCGGTATCGCGGCGACCGCAATAAAGAGGTCGAGCAACTAGCCGTCGAGTCCGGGCTGGAGTGGATAAGCCTGCGGCCCTCGGTGTTCGCGACCAACTTCGCCGGCATGTGGTCGGCACAGATCCGCTCCGGCGACATCGTCCGCGGGCCCTACGCCGCGGCATCCACCGCCGTGATCGTCGAACGCGATATCGCCGAGGTCGCCGCCAAAGCGTTGCTCGACGACGATTTGCTCGCCCGAAAGATTCCCTTGACCGGCCCACAGGCGCTCACCAACGTCGACATGGTCGACATCATCGGCGCGGTTCTGGGCCGGCCGTTGCGGTATGAGGAAGTCCCCGACGACCTGGTCGGCCAGCGGTTCGTGGGGCTGGGCTTCCCGCCCGAATTCGGCGACGCCTACATCGCGATGTTGGCCACCACCATCGACCAGCCGGCCGTCGTAACCGACGAAGTGCAGAAGATCTTGGGCCGCCCCGCTCAATCCTTCGAGCAATGGGTGAGCGAGTACCGCAACATCTTTACCAACTAGCAAGAGGGACAAGCCATGTCTGAACGCAAGCCGCCGCGCTGGCTCAAACCGATGAACAAGTTCATGATTGCGGTGCAAAAGCTCGGCATCCCAACAGGACCGCCGATGGTGCTCACGGTGCCCCGTCGCAAGACCGGGCGGCCGAGCAGCACGCCGATGACGCCGTTCACCTTTGACGGCCACCTCTACGCGATGGCTGGATTCCCCGGTGCCGATTGGGCGCGCAACGCCCGCGCCGCCGGCGTCGGAACGCTCAGCAAGGGCCGCAAGGCGAGGCGAGTGCAGATCACCGAGCTCACCGCCGAGCAGGCCCGCCCAGTGCTTCACGTCGTTCCGAGTGAAGTGCCGGTCGCGGTCGGCTTTCTCAAGCGGGCAGGCCTGGTACGTAAGGGAACGCCGGACGAAGTCGCGGCGCTGGCCGGGCGGATCGCCGTCTTTCGGCTCGACCCCATCGCGGCTGGCTGAGCATCGGAGACCCATGCACCCCGCCTACCTTGTCGTGACACTGGTCGCGACCGTTCCGGTGTGAGCGCCCTGGTTCACTTCGCAGCGATCATTCCCGGCAGCATTTAAATCCGACCGGCTGACATGTCGCGCGGAGCCCGCATGTGCGCCTCGGCGCGAAGCCATGCATGCGCTGGGACAAATCGCTCATCATCCCAGCTGACGGATTGCACCCGTATCCGTCCCCGCCAGTTCTTCATGATGGCGACGTGAACGGGCCAGCGGATGAATCGACGTAAATCGGCCTTGTCATCCCAGACGGAAAGCGATCCGCCGCGCCACTCGGCCGGCTTGCCCCACAGCCACAGCCCGACCGCTCCGCGCATGATCGGCCAACTCTCCGCCAGCTTCATGCCCAGCTGGGCGATGTGCTGCCAATCCTCGTCGGACTTGGAATGAAAGTCGGTGTAACTCACCACGACTGGGGATTGGGTCCCGTCGGAGGACCGGGCAGCCAGTCGCTGCTAAGGAGGCCGCTGCTCGGTGTGATCGGCGGCTGGCCAGCCACGTTCGACTCGCCTGATCGACGGCGATCGGCGCCGGTGGCGTCAACGTCGCCGACGGATGTTGTTGTCATTGGTTTCCCCGTCAAGCCGCTGCCGGTTGCCAGGGCTGATCATGCGTGTGCGTTGCCGTCAGTGCAGACATCTCGGGTTTCCTTTTGGTGCTGGCGAATTCTTCGCGTTTTCCGTTCGGTCGTGCCCATGAGCTGCTGCGGTCAGGCCTTAGGGGGTGTCCATTGTGGACTTCGACCGAGATAAGTGAGGATGCGATCCAGGTCGTCAGCTTGGTCCATCGACTCGATCGGCGGGCGAAACAGGGCATTCGCGCCGTTGCGGAACTTTCCGTCGGGCACGGCCAAGGCGACCGGCAGCGCGGCGGCGACAACGTCGGCCGGAAGTGTGAAGGAATTACCCATCGTGCGTGCCAAGTCCCAGCCATGCACGACGTAATCGACAAAGTGAAAGCCGATGGCCAGTGAACCCGGGAAGGTAGCTCCCGGCGCAAACTCAGGGAGCGCGAACATCGCATCGAGCACATCCGCACCGCCGAACGCGTCGATCACGTCGGCAGCGGCCGCGCAGTAGGTGCCGGCGGGGTCGGAAGCGACCGCGTCGGCGATAGTTGCGGGTTGCCATATCGCCGGATCGGCGCCGTGGCCGCGCGCGGCGGCGGCAAAGCCGCAATGCTGCACGGTCATGTGGGTGAGCAGGTCGGCGAGATTCCAGCCAGCGCACGGTGTCACCCTCGGCAAGTCGTCGACCGTGACGGCCGAGACGACATCAACGGAAGCCAGTATGGCGATCCGGTGCATCGGGCGGAGATCCACGTTTGTGTGCATTCGCATACCATATGCATACGTATATAATCTGTCAAGCTTTATCATCACGACATGGTGCGAAAGGTGACGCGACCAGATCTCGCGGCGATGCTCGCGCGGCTGACTCGAGAAACCGTGGCCGCCGAGCAGCCGGTGCTGGCAGCGCACGGCCTATCGATGTGGGGCTACATCGTGCTATGCGCCCTTGACGGTTCGCCGATCCGCACCCAAGCGGCCCTCGCCGAAGCGATTGGCGCCGACAAAACACGCATCATTCCCACCCTCGATGAGCTGCAGGAACGCGGCTACATCGAGCGGATTCCCGACCCCGACGACCGCCGCGCACGCCTACTCGCGATCACCGAGTCGGGCCGTTCAATCAAAAACGTCACGCAGGCGGACATCCAGCGCGGCGAGGAGCGCTGGCTTGGGCAGCTGTCAGCCAATGACCGACGTGTCTTTCTGCGTGTGCTACAGCACCTCAGTTTCGGCTGACGATACGCGGTAACGACCAGCCTGCTGCCGCAGGAGACTACGCTCGACCGCCGCGGCTGTGACTGATTGTTATGCCGGCCCCGACCATGCCGGATCAGATCTATGGCAGCGCCAGCCTCAGCGAGATAGCGAGGGTCCGGACGACGGGCATTCTCCCGGATGGCTGCCTCGCAGATCTTGATCGCATGCTCGGCGCCGAGCTCCGGGGCCGCGGCTGCCAGGCCGGTGAACGTGCGGTCGGTGTCATGTTCAGAGGATGTGTCCGTCATGCGCTGCCCGCCGAAGGCGGCGAACAATTCGCGGTTGACCCTCAAGATCGTCGCGAATGAGACTGCGTGCAGTTCAGTCGGTACTTCGGCCAGCAGCGGCCGCATCGCCGCGGGCGCAGTAATGGTGTGAATCAACGGGACTGGGAACGATGGGTTGGTCGCGGCGTATTGGCCCGCGTATTCGGCCGTCAGCTCGCTTAGCGCGCTGTCGACGGCTTCGGCGTCGACATCACCAACCACATCCAGCTCCGTTTGCAGGGGTTTGAACGTGGTCGCCCAGCACGCCAGACCGCGGGCAAGTTCATCGATTTGAAGTTCGGTGGGCTGGGCTGTGTCCCGAAGCGATCGCACCGCGTGGGCGGTGCGGATCAAACCGTGGGTGAGCGAGCCGGCGCAGCCCGGCAACAGTCTTAGCCACCATCTCTGCAACACGTCTCGCCATGCGGCCTCGGCGAGTTCGCGGCGAAACAGCTCGACCCAATCGCCGCCGTGCTCGCGCTGGCCCAGCGCTGCCTGCCACTCCGTGATCGGCTCCGTCGGGTCGGGCAGCGGCCCGTGCTCGCGGTGATGATATTGGCGTCGACCCACCCGGGGACCTCGTCGCAATAGCCGAGCTTGGCTAGCGCCTCGGCGGCCATCGGCCCATGGTTGGCGAAGAAGCGGCCGAGGTAAAACCGTTGGTGCGCAAGCGATCCAATGCCACGTTCACCGCTTCGGTGTAGTCCAGCGATCCCATCGCATACCTCCTGCTACGACACCTACGACGGGCCGACCACCGAAAAAGTTACACCGCCCAACAGACGCAAAGCACCTATATTTGGCAGGTTTTGGGGGATTGTGCGTCTGGTGGCGCGACGGACTCACTCGGCCTGATAGCGCGGGAACACCGCCGTCGGCGGCGGCAAGACGGTGCCCGGGGCGAGCCGAGTGCCCACCGCACTGAACGACCGCGCGTCGGCGCGCTGGCCGAGCAGGTCGAGCAGCTTGGCCGCCGACTCCGGCACCACCGGCTGCGTGAGCAACGCTGCAATTCTAACCGCTTCCAGGGTGGTGTAGAGAACGGTGCCGAACCGCGTCTGGTCGTCCTGTGACTCGCTTTTGCGTAGCACCCACGGCTGCTGCGCCGAGAAGTACTTGTTGGCGGCGCCCAGCATCCGCCAGATCGCCTCAAGCGCCAAATGCATGGCCTGGGAGTCGAAATGAGTCCGCACCTGCTCCAGTAGCCCGTCGGCAAGCGCCAGCAACTCAATGTCATCTGCGCTGAATTCTCCTGGGGTGGGCACCATTCCGTCGAGGTTCTTGGCCACCATCGACAGCGACCGTTGCGCTAGGTTGCCCAACTCGTTCGCCAGGTCGGCGTTGATCCGGCTGATCATCGCCTCGTCGCTGTAGCTGCCGTCCTGGCCGAATGGGACCTCGCGCAGCAGAAAGTAGCGGACCTGGTCAACACCGAACGTGTCGATCAGCGCCACCGGGTCGATGACGTTGCCTACGGACTTGCTCATCTTCTCGCCGCGGTTGAGCAGAAATCCGTGCGCGAAAACCCTTCGCGGCAGCTCGATTCCGGCCGACATCAAAAACGCAGGCCAGTACACGGCATGGAACCTGATGATGTCCTTGCCGATCATGTGCAGATCGGCTGGCCAATAGCGGCGGAACAACTCGGAATCGGTGTCGGGATAGCCGACGCCGGTCAGATAGTTGGTCAGCGCGTCGACCCACACATACATGACGTGGTCGGGATGATCGGGCACCGGTATTCCCCAGTCGAAGGACGTCCGGGAGATGGACAGGTCGCGCAGGCCGCCGGAGACAAAGCTGACCACCTCGTTGCGCCGCACTTCGGGCCCGATGAAATCGCGTTTGGCGTCGTAGTGGGCCAGCAGCTTGTCGGCATACGCGGACAGCCGAAAGAAATAGGTCTGTTCTTCGGTCCAGGTCAGCGGCGCCCCCGTCTCGGTGGCAATGCGAGTCCCGTTGTCGAGCAGCTGGGTTTCCGATTCGACGAAGAACCGTTCATCGCGCACCGAGTACCAGCCCGAGTAGCTATCGAGGTAGATGTCGCCGGCATCAGCCATCCGCTGCCAGATCGCCTTGGAGGCGGCATGGTGGTCGGTGTCAGTGGTGCGGATAAAGCGGTCGAACGAGATGTTGAGCCGCTCCTGCAGCTGCTGGAACACATCGGAGTTCCGCCGGGCCAACGCAGCGGTGGGAATCCCCTCCGCCGCCGCGGCCTCGGCCATCTTCAGCCCGTGTTCGTCGGTGCCGGTCATAAACCGCACGTCGAAGCCGTCGAGCCGCTTGAACCGGGCAATCGCGTCGGTGGCGATGTACTCGTACACGTGCCCTAAGTGCGGTGCGGCATTCGGATAGGTGATAGCGGTGGTGACGTAGTAGGGCCTCATCGAGAATCCACCCTATTGTGTGCGCGTGAGCTCCAACCGGTCCGGTAAACGAGAGGCGCCCCCCGCCCCGGCGCCGTTGGCGCCGTTGATCGACGCCCACACTCACCTCGACGCATGCGGCGCTGACGACGCCGACGGGGTGCGCGCCATTGTCGAGCGCGCCGCAGCAGTTGGAGTCGAGGCGGTGGTGACCATCGCCGACGACCTGGACTCGGCGCGTTGGGTGACCCGCGCGGCCGAATGGGATCCGCGGGTCTATGCCGCGGTGGCCCTGCACCCCACCCGCGCGAATGCCTTCACCGAGGCGGCTCGCGCCGAAATCGAGCGACTGGCAGCCCATCCGCGGGTGGTGGCGATCGGCGAGACCGGGATGGACCTGTACTGGCCGGGCCGGCTCGACGGGTGCGCCGAGCCGCCCGCACAGCGCGAGTCCTTCGCCTGGCATATCGACCTGGCCAAGCGGACCGGCAAACCGCTGATGATCCACAACCGCGAGGCTGACACCGAGGTCCTCGACATGCTGCGGGCCGAGGGCGCCCCCGACTGTGTGATTTTTCACTGCTTCTCGTCAGGGCCGGCGATGGCCCGCGCTTGCGTCGACGCCGGTTGGCTCCTGAGCCTGGCCGGGACGGCCAGCTTCCGCAACGCCCGTTGATCCCGGGCGACCAGCTGCTGGTCGAAACCGACGCGCCGTTTTTGACGCCGCATCCCTACCGTGGCGCTCCCAACGAGCCGTACTGCCTGCCCTACACTGTGCGAGCGTTGGCTGAACTCCTGGGACGACCCGCCGACGAACTGGCACAGGTCACCACGGCTAACGCTCGCCGGGCCTACCGGCTGGGAGCCGACTCTTAAGAGTCCGTTAAGAGCGTCGCGCCGGAGTTGCCCTAACTAGGCCGATTCGTTACCGTCTTGTGATCGAACGGGGGGCCTTGCCGGGCCCCTTTCGTTTGTCGCTGCTGACGGTGTCGTTGAAGTGTTGCTTAGGTCGGGGAAATACGAGCGTTGAACGTACTCACGAAGCTGCACCAGACCCCATCACCGATCCTGCGGCTTCTGGTCGCCGCGCTGTTGCTGGTGTTGACGCTCGCGGGCGGGTATGCGGTCGCCGCCCGGAAGACGGTGACGTTGAGCGTGGACGGAACCCGGTTGACCGTGACGACGATGAAGTCGCGGGTAATCGACGTGCTCAAGGAGAACGGGTTCGAGGTCGGCGAGCGGGACGACCTGTACCCCAACGGTGACGAGCGAATCCATGACGCCGACGAGATCGTGCTGCGGCGCAGCCGGCCGCTGCAGATCTTCCTGGACGGCCACGACAGCGAGCAGGTGTGGACCACGGCGTCCACCGTCGATGAGGCGCTGGCCCAGCTGGCGATGACCGACACCGCGCCCGCCGCGGCCTCACGCGGCAGCCGGGTTCCGCTGGTGGGGATGGCGCTGCCGGTCGTCACGGCCAAGACCGTCCAGATCAATGACGGCGGCGTCATGCGCACCGTGCATCTGGCCGCGCCGAACGTCGCCGAACTGTTGGACGCCGCAGGTGTGCCGTTGCAGCAAAGCGACAAAGTGCTGCCGAGCGCCTCGACTCCAGTCACCGACGGAATGCAGATCGAGGTAACCCGTATCCGGATGGAGAAGGTCACCGAGCGGGTGCCGTTGCGTCCGGCCGCGCATCGCGTCGAAGACCCGGAAATGAACGTCAGCCGACAGGTCGTCGAAGACCCCGGCAGCCCGGGCACCCAGGACGTGACCTTCGCTGTGGCCAAGGTCAACGGAGTGGAGACCGGGCGTCTGCCCGTGGCCAACACGGTCATCGCACCGGCCCACGACGCGGTGCTGCGGGTCGGCACCAAGCCCGGCACCGAAGTGCCGCCGGTGTCCGAAGCCACCGTCTGGGATGCCATCGCCCGCGGCGAAGCGGGCGGAAACTGG